>JAQYVK010000198.1 GCA_030145585.1 Desulfatiglandales bacterium
TTCTATTCGAAATGATATTTATCCTGCAACAAATCTTTAACCTTCTCCACGTTCACCCTAGTCTTCTCTAATCGGATTCTGGACATGATCAGGTATAAAAAGAGCAGACAAAAGGCGATGAACGTGAGTATTAATGTCTGCTTCATCGGAGTAGAGATATTCATTCCTGTCGAGGTGATTACCACGGGGTGGATGGTCCTCCAGAGTCTGACGGAGAAAAAGGTAAGCGGGACATTGACGAATCCTATTATTCCGAAGACGGCGGAAAAATTTGCACGCCGGTTTTCATCCACCACACCCCTGAACATGAGATAAGCAACATAAATGAACCAGAGTATAAGGGTAGTCGTCAATCTAGGATCCCAAGTCCACCAAACATTCCAGATCGGCCTTGCCCAGATTGGGCCTGTGATCAGGACAATGGTGCAGAAGATCACCCCTACCTCGACAGAGCAATAGGCTATGATGTCCCATTTAGAGTCTCTTTTATATAGATAAAGAATACTGGCCAGGAAGGTGATGAAAAACGCAACAAAGGCTAAAAAGGCGGACGGGACATGAATATAAAAAATCTTTTGGACAATCCCCATGGTTTTCTCAACAGGCGCGTGAAAAAATATGGCATAAAGGGCTGCGAGCATAAGCAAGAGGGTCAAGATTTGGAAGGTCGCGAAGATGGTCCTTTTTAAGGTCAATGTTATTCCTCCAAGATGAATTCGAAGGTTAAGTAGGCCAGGAGAAGAAATACCAGATCAAAGGCGACCAGGATCTTTAACCAGGAAGCTATTGCCTGAAACGATTTTCCATCCAATATTATCCCGGTTGCCTTCACCGAAGCGATGATGAGTGGGACGGATATGGGGAAAACAAGGATAGAAAGCATAACATCTTTCGCTTTTGTGGTTGAAGACATAGCAGAAAAGATCGTGCCGATTGTGGAGAAGCCGAGGGTCCCTAAAAAGATAATCAATCCCAAAGGCAATAGATATGGGAGTAAATTCTGATTATAGAGCACCACCAACAGGATCAATGCAAAAACCTCCATGATAGCCGTGAAGATTAAAGTCCCAATCATCTTTGCCAGATAAATACTCCATGGACTCACCGGACACAGAAGCAATCCCGGAAGGGTTCCACCATCTCGTTCCGAACCAAAAGAGCGGCCTAATCCCATCAGCGCGGAAAAGATAAAAGCAACCCAGAGAATACCCGGTATCAGATTCTCTATTTCCCTGAAACCTGTCTCAAAAGCGAAACCAAAGATAATGAGGACCAGGAAGGCAAAAAGACTCATGGAGAGGATCATCTCTTTGGAACGGAATTCCGTGGTGAGATCTTTCCTTACGATTTCCCATAATTTCCCTAGAAAATTCATGATGACACCCCAAGGGATAGGGGGTTTTCTCCAGTCAGATTGAGGTAGAGCTCTTTAAAATCGTCCTTCAAAATCCCTGACATTTCTTCTTTGAAAACGAGACGTCCTGATTTTAGAATTGCGGACTGGTTGCACAATTCCAACCCCCTGTCGATATTATGAGATGTCATGAGGATTGTTTTTCCTTGATTTCGAAATCTCTTGAGGAGCTTTTTGAGGTCTTCGGCTCCATGTTGGTCCAGTCCAGTATAGGGTTCATCCAAGAACAATATCTGAGGGTCATGGATGATTGCTCTCGCCACGGAAAGGCGCTGCTGCATTCCCCTGGAGAAAGTATTAACCGGATCGTTTCGATATTTAGTCAAGCCGACCAGGTCCAGCAAGGTTTCAATTTTGTCCTTGAGATCGAGTACTTCATACATCCGCCCGTAAAATCTCAGATTCTCGAACGCGGAGAGAGTTTGATAAAGGAAAGTGAGATGCGAAATGACACCTATGGTTTTACAGAGCGCCTCTCTCTCAAAGTGGGGGTCCAATCCTGCGATACGAATTTCACCGGAAGTGGGTCGCATCAAGGAACAGAGGATTCGGATCAGGGTCGTTTTTCCAGCGCCATTGTGGCCAAATAGTGCTAAAAAATCGCCTTTTTCTAAAGAGAGGTCAACATTGCGAAGAACGGTCTTAAAACCGAATTTCTTCACCAGTCCCTTCGCTTCAATAATGGGTTCTACTTTTGGCATCATAAAATCCCGTAAATGGTAAACAGTAAGCGGTAAGCAGTAGAAGCTGTTCACCGTTTACCGCTTGCCACTTATTCATATTTGGAGGCACACTTGGGCATAATCGTTGTCGCCTTGAACTGCCCATCCCCGATATATATCCCCTCCAACACCACTTCTATTCCAGGTTTAAAGGAGTCCGGGACGACGCCCTGATAATCGACCGCCAGGCTGGAATCTTTCTCTTCCAAGGTAAAGGATAGTTTCAAATCCTTAGGGTCCCATTTAACGGACGATGGGGAGACAACCCCCCCCACCCTTATAGGTTCGTTCCCCACCTCTGTTGTGCTCGCCAGGACCTCACTGACGGACAGATAGTAGATCATGGTATCCCTCAACCCGGCATAAATGAGATATCCGATGACTAAAAAAATCGCACAAGAGACGATAAGGGGTTTTGTTTTTTTATGCTTTTTCATTTTTCTTCTATCCTTTTTAAGTAGAAAAGCTCGCTTATCTCGTGCATTGCACAGGACTGGATGGCCTAAGGGGTTTGGGTGATGTTGTCGCTAACTCATGTCTTCCTCATTTCAGCACCGCATTTGGCACAGAAATCATCCTGGTTGTCTGCTTCTTCCCCGCATTGGGTGCAGAAAACACTCGCCTTCATTGTCGATCGGTCCTTCTGCAGCGCAGAATTCTCATTTTCAATGTTTTTCTCAACCCCCTCTTCAGTCAGAGGTGAGCCGCTCTTTTCGGCTACCTGCAATTGATCGATTTCCTCCATATATTTCAATGCATCGAGTGTGTATTGCTTCTTCATGGTTTCAAAATCTTCTTCCGACAGTTTTCCCATGCTTAGGTCAAATTCCAACTCCTTGATCGTGGCGTAGGCGCCCTCTTTCTTGAGGGTTATCTGATTAAGTCGCTCGTTCAAATCAGGGGTAAGAGAATCCTGGAGTTGCTCCGGACTTAAAAGGGGCCTGATGATCCAGTAGCCGGAGGCCAGGACCAGAAAGACGATCACAATATATTCTAGCATGTCTCTTCTCCTACCCTAATTGATCGTAAACAAAAGGGAGAATTATTATTAAAATTCTTAAGCACTGTGTCGTTTACGAAACTTTCAGATTTATTGCAATTCTTCTATCAGTTAATTGTAGGACAATTAAAAAACACTCCATTTTGTTTACCCTTCGGGAAAGCCGGGAATACCCCATCTCCTTCGTTGCCAAGGGCTCGCAGTAGATTTCTACGGCTTCGCCCTTGGACGCCTTGGATCTGGGGCATTCTCGACTTTCGCTCAATTAGGGTCGTATAATTAATAATCCTTCCACTTAAGACATTTAGGCTCTGATTTTTTTTCTTCGATTCGGCAACATCACAATCACTGTCCCAAGGCCCATAATTCCTCCACCGATCCAGAGCCAGATAACGAGCGGATTCACTAGTACCTTAAAGGTGGCCGACTCTTTATCGTGTCCGGCCAGTATGACGTACAAATCGTCTTTTAAAGTAGATCGGATGGCCACCTCAGTGGTGGCCTGGTTCTGGCCTTTATACATACTCTTTTCTGGGGATAGTATCCCGACTTTATGGTTGTCATTAAAAAGGGTGAGTGTTGCAACCACTTTGTCTTTTTGTGCCGTCGGATAGTTGGAGAGAGCGTCATATCTCAAAGTATAGTTCTTAATAGAGAAGGATTCTCCCTTATTTAGTGTTATCTGTCTTTCCATGTTAAAGGCATTTCCTCCAAAGCCCATGAATATCAGAATGATCCCAAAATGAATGACATAGCCCCCATAGCGCCTCTTATTTCTGGTCATTAAATTATAAAATGCCGAGAAATAACCTTCTCCTGACAAAGAGTGTCTTGCCCTCGTACCATTCAGGAACTCGGTGAAAAGTACAATAGCCACAAAGATACATAGAGTGAATGTGATTAATGGATAAAAAGAGCGAATACCGAAAAACAGAAGAACTCCCGCTCCAATCAGGGAGAAGAGACAAGGATACAGAATTTTCTTGGTGAACTTCCTCAACGTAGATCTCCTCCAGGCGACAAGCGGGCATAATCCGGTGAGAAAAAGAAGTGCGAGGCCTATTGGTATAATCGCAGCATTATAAAATGGGGCTCCCACCGTAATTTTCACTCCCCTAACGGCCTCAGAGATAATGGGGAAAAGAGTGCCCCAAAACACGGTAAAGGCGATACCAACAAAGAGCAAATTATTATAAAGAAAAGTACTCTCCCGAGACAAGAGCGAGTCCAACTGATTTTTGCTTTTCAGATGAGGCAGCCGGTAGATAAGTAAAAACAGGGAGAAGGCTAGGACTACAAATAAAAATATGAGAAAAATCCAACCCAACGTAGATTCTCCAAAAGAATGTACAGAAGAAATAATGCCGCTTCTCGTGATGAAGGTCCCGAAGATGGTCAAAAGAAAGGTTAAAAAAATCAAGACCAAATTCCAGACCTTCAACATTCCCCTTTTCTCCTGGATCATTACTGAATGCAGGTACGCGGTTGCCATGATCCAGGGCATAAATGAGGCGTTTTCTACCGGATCCCAGGCCCAGTAACCTCCCCATCCAAGCTCTACATAGGCCCATTCCATTCCGAACAGGTTGCCGACGGTCAAGAAGAACCAGGAAAATATGGTCCATCTCCTGGTGGTTTTTATCCAGACGTCTCCCAGTCGCCCGGTAATGAGGGCGGCTATTGAAAACGCGAAAGGGACTGTAATTCCCACATAACCTAGATAGAGGGTTGGGGGATGAAATATCATGCCC
>JAQYVK010000199.1 GCA_030145585.1 Desulfatiglandales bacterium
AAGGGAACTCACGAGAATCCCTCCCCCTCGAATGCTGGCTGTAAGTGCTTAATTTTCTACAGTCTGCCAAGGTGCTGACTGTAAGTGCTTAATTTTCTACAGTCTGCCAAGGTGCTGACTGTAAGTGCTTAATTTTCTACAGTCAGCCAGGTGCTGACTGTAAGTGCTTAATTTTCCACAGTCAGCCTTGCAGCTGACTGTAGATGCTCAATTTCTTACAGTTAGCCTATGAGCCGACTGTAGATGCCCAATTTCTTACAGTCGGCAGCTGACTGTAGATGCCCAATTTCTTACAGTCAGCCTATGAGCCGACTGTAGATGCCCAATTTCTTACAGTCGGCCGGTGGGGGTGCGGCGGTTATTAACTGAATGGCGTAAAGAGTGCCAAAATGGCCCGTGCTTTGCATGATGTATAGCCGGGAAGATAGAGAAAGCGCACCCCATATTGTTTAAGTTTTATAGAAGTCT
The DNA here is from genome assembly GCA_030145585.1 of Desulfatiglandales bacterium. Lineage (GTDB taxonomy): Bacteria > Desulfobacterota > DSM-4660 > Desulfatiglandales > HGW-15 > JAQYVK01. The sequence goes on from JAQYVK010000199.1 coordinate 469, forward strand.
TTGATACTTAAGGCATTTTTAGGTTGAATAAAGCTTGTTTTTCAGGGTATAATAAAAAGAGTTTAATGTTTGCAGGAGGGTAATAATGGCGCAGATTGATGCGTTTTTTAAATTGATGCACGACCAAGGGGCCTCCGACCTCCACCTGATTGCCGGCCAGCAGCCTGTTTTGAGGATCAGTGGGGATTTGGAGCGAGTGAAATATAAAGCCCTTGAAAATGATCACCTTCGGACCATGCTTTACGAAATTGCCCCTGAGCATAAGGTGAAGGAATTTGAAGAGACAGGAGATGTGGACTTTGCTTATGAGATCCCGGCGCTTGCCAGATACAGGGCAAATTTTTTTCAGCAGAAATACGGGATTGGCGCTGTTTTCAGAGAGATTCCAACAGTCATTAAGACCTGTGAACAGCTCGGCCTGCCTTCTGTCGTCAAAAGGTTGGCCACCTTACCAAGGGGGTTGGTGCTGGTAACCGGTCCAACGGGTAGCGGAAAGTCTACCACGCTTGCAGCCATCATTCATGAGGCCAACAAGACGAGAAAAGAACACATCCTAACCGTTGAAGACCCGATAGAATTTGTGCACAAGAGTGACCAGGCTATTATCAATCATAGGGAGGTCGGGATGCATACGAAATCGTTTGCAGCGGCCTTACGGGGCGCTCTCCGTGAGGACCCCGACATCATCCTTGTGGGAGAGATGCGCGATCTTGAAACCATTTCATTGGCCATAGAAGCCTCGGCTACCGGACACCTTGTTTATGCCACCCTCCACACCACCAGTGCAGCAAAAACCGTTGACCGCATCATTGAGGTCTTTCCCCAGAACCAACAGGAACAGATAAGGAATACCCTTGCCGACGGTCTTCGAGCGGTGGTGGCCCAGAGCCTCTTTAAAAAAAGTGACCGAACGGGTCGGGTTGCGGCCCTCGAGATTATGATCGCCAATCCGGCCGTGCGAAATCTTATCCGGGAGGGGAAAACCTTTCAGATCCCTTCTATGATTCAGACCGGGAAAAAATATGGCATGCAAACACTGGATGATGCGATCCTGTATCATCTGGAGAAAAAGAACATTTCTCCGGATGACGCCTATATCAAATCCAATGACAAGGCCAAGTTCCTCCCTTTTCTAAGTAAACCCCCCTCTGATTTCACAGAGGTGTAGGAACGAGGCATAAAGGTGTAAAAAATGACCAAGAAGGAGGACAGAGATCATGAGACAACAGGAGATAGATCATATCCTTACGGCCATGCTCGAGTCCCATGAAAATGTATCAGACCTGAACGTAACTGTTGATAAACCCTTTCAGGTGGAATCTGCAGGCAGTTTGTTGCCTGTTTCGTTGAACCCTCCCATAGACAAATTGACCCCCTTTCAAGCGGAGGTCATAGCCATTAACCTGCTTAGGGGAGATCGCCGGCTGACAAAAATGCTCTTGAAGACCGGTTCTTGCGACTTAGCTTACCAATTGGCCGGTAAGGCACGGTTCAGGGTAAATATCTTTTCACAAAAGGCTTATTATTCCACTGTGATGCGACAATTGGCCACAAGGGTTCCCACAATCGAGGAGATGAGCCTACCTCCAGCTTTTTACAAAATGGCGGAGGAAAAAAATGGTATTATTTTGGTAACGGGGGCGACCGGAAGCGGCAAGTCGACTTCTCTGGCCTCCATGCTGAATCGAATCAATGAGAATAAATCGTTGCATGTGGTGACCCTGGAAGATCCGGTAGAATTCGTGCATTCTCAAAAGAAGGCGACGTTCAATCAGCGGGAATTGGGCTTGGACTTTGATTCCTTTGGCACCGGAATGAGAGCCGCACTCAGGCAGGCACCAAAGGTCATCCTGGTCGGTGAAATGAGGGACAGGGAGACGTTGGAAATCGGCCTTTCAGCGGCGGAGACCGGTCATCTCGTACTCAGTACCTTACATACCGTGGATGCAGGTTCAACCATAAACAGAATCGTAGGCATGTTTGAAAAGGAAGAGGAAAAACAGATCCGTATCCGACTTGCTGACACGATGCGATGGATCGCCTGCCAACGTTTGCTCCCAATGGCGGGAGGAGGCCGGGTGGCGGCTTTTGAGATTATGGGTTCAAGCCTCCGAGTCAAAGACGCCATTTTAAACGGAGAAGGAGAAGGAAGAACATTTTATGAAATGATAGAGCAGGGCCAAGCCTTTGACATGATGACCTTTGATCAGTGTATCTCTGCGCTGTATGAAGCGGGTTCAATCACCGCGGATACCGCGGTCGGTTATGCATCCAGGAAAGCGGTGGTTGGGAGATCGATCGATTCAATCAAGTCCAAGAGAGGGGAGAAGACCACCTCTATTGAGGCGCTATCCCTGGACAATAAATACGGACGAGGAAAACGTAAGATATAGAGACCAACGAATCCTCAAATCCTGGACACAAATGAAGAGCCATTCAGGAGGATAAACCAAATGCAAGTTGCCTGTGAGCACTGTAAAACAAAAATTAATATCCCGGATCGTAAAATACCGAAGGGTCAACGGGTGAGGATCAACTGTCCGAAATGCAAAAAAGCGTTCAGCGTGGCAGCACGTCGTGATATTAAAGTGCAGAAACGCCCAGGTGGGCGGGGCGGGCCGACCGATCTTAATGAAACGGGAAATTTTCACCTTAGGTTCATAGAATCGAAACCATCACGGGAACCCAAGGACCAAGGCTATGGGTACGATGAGTATACTGAAGATAAGGATTTGGCTTTTTACGAAGATGATGCGAAGCTGGCACTGGTCATGGACGATGCCCCAAGACAGGCTTCAAAGATAGAGAGTGCGGTTAAGGGCCTGGGCTATAAATATATTACATCACCAAACACCAGGGATGGCATCGGTAAGATGCGTTTTCACCACTTCGAACTGATCGTGCTCGCCGATGGGTTCGACGGACAGGACCTCAAAAATAACTCTGTGATGCATTATCTGAATCGCCTTTCCATGTCCATTCGACGACATATTTTTCTTGTTTTGATAGGAGATCAGTTTAAGACCCGGGATAACATGATGGCCTTTGCATTGAGTGCTAATATTGTCATGAACCCAAAGGAGTTGAATAAGTTTTCTCCAATCTTGAGAAATGCAATCTCAGAGAACCTGAAATTCTATAAGGTCTACGCGGATTGCATGGTTGAGCTGGGAAAAGCCTGATAAACAACAGTTCACAGGTCACTGTTTACGTTTCACGTTGTTTTAATTATTGGTTCTTCTCCAATTTAGTTGAAGAAGGGGGTCGGCCCGCCACAAAAAAGGCGGGCTGGATTCAAGGGGTCAAGGTTTCGAGGGTTTGTTTTCTAAAGACTTTATCAGCGCTTTTAACATCCTTTCGATTTCTGCGATGTCTTCTTTTAGTGTACCCAATTCACCTTTTTCAATTAAATCTAAATCCCCTGCTAATAATATCTGCGTTTCCAATTCGCAAACTGAACCATAAGATATGTAGAGCATCCTTATGTAATCAGTGGTTGTCTTTCTCCCATATCCTTCTGCAATATTAGATGGAATAGATACAGCAGATCTTCTTATTTGTGAAATTAGGCCGTATATTTCTTCCTTTGGGAATTTTGCTGTGATTCTATATATCTCTAAACAGAGTGCATATGACTTTTGCCAGACTTTCAAATCTTTGTAATTCTTTAGTGTTTCACTCGACCCCTTGAATCCTGGAATCCTCGAATCCTCAGACATCACACTCACTCAATTGGAGATAACCGACTTATTGGGCCTTAATGAACTTCAACTAATCGGGAGAAGATCCACAAATATAGATGGGCTCTCGAGCTGCTTTTGTGGGATATAAGTCATAGGCCTTTCCCTAATTGGGTCATCAAACTGACTGAATTTTACTGAATTCCGTCAGTTTGTTAACCGAAATTTTTCTTTTTGGGGCACGTTATTGACTATCGTGACTAACTATGGTGGGTTTTCATAGTCTATGGCTTCGTTGAGTCGAATATAAGAAAAGTAAACTGATCCAAATATAGAAATATGATGTGGAAAATTATTTTGTTGATAAGAAGCCCTCTCAAAAATTGAAAAATAGTTCGAGGTCAAGCCTCCGGCCCGTAGGGCCTACGCCCCGGAGGGGACGGCGCAGGATCTTAACCGGAGGAATATATGTAAATATTTTGAGGATTACGATTCAAGCCGGACGCCGAGATCGGGCTATTTGGCATTTTTGAGAGGGCTTCAAGTAACATTTTAACTCAGAAGCTTGTTAGCCAATCCTAGCTTTTGGGCGGAGTTGGCAAGTTGACGGTCTGCCGTTATGACTTGGAGATTGTTCCCGGCGGCAACAGCAAGATGAAGGGCATCAAGAGTTTTCAAAGGAATTGACAGTTGAATAAGCCAGTTAAAAGCGAGACTGTAATGTTCTCGCTCTAAAGGAATTCTTTTGAAGAGGAATTGATCCAGGTGTGATTGGAATTCGGTGATCACACGCATGGCATCTACCTGCGATATCTCTTTTTCACGCATTTTTCGGGATAGCGCTGAAGCCAGTTCCACCTCAGTCAGTGCAGACAAAGACGGTTGATCCGATCTCAGGATTATCTTTTCTGCCGCTTCACTCAGTGGTTCAGGGCAGTAGTAGGAAACCAAAACGCTGGTATCGATGTAGACCATCAATACCGTCCCTCGTTTCGGGCATTGATCACTGTTTCGCTCATGGGTTTGCCCCGGACTTTTAGGGAAGCACGAAAATCCTTCAGACGTGGGAGCTGATGTCCTGGTTCCGGTGGGACCATTCTTGCAACTTTTTTTCCCCTCCTCTTGATAATAATCTCCTCACCTTTCTCAACCCTATTCAGCAACGCACTTAACTGGCTGCGGGCGTCTTTGACGTTTACTTCAAGCATTTCTTACCTCCCTTTCGGAAAATGTACACCATAAGTGTACATCCAAGGCAAATTCCTGTCAAGGGTATTTATCATGAATTCATTGCTCTCCCAACTTATTCTTTTACTTTTGACCTTTAGACTATTCGACTTTTGGACCTTTTTTTCACCCCTTCACCCACTCCCCCTTTCTCCTGACCTTTTGTAGATGCTCAATTTCTAACAAAAGGCCCTCTCCCTTTCTCCCGCTCACCTCGCGTCGCCCCTTCGACTTTTACCCGCCGTTTCTGTGGCGCTTGGACCTTTCGACCTTTAGACTTTGCTGTTAAACTCTTCGACTTTTAGACACTTGGACTTTTGGACTTTTCTTTTAAAACACAATCTGAAAACGGGCCTGCAAGATGTTAGCATCTCCTTCTTTAATGAGAGGGTCCAAACGGTTTTTGACTCTGGCGTGGATATAGTTAATCGTAAACCGGGTTTTTCTAGTGGGATACCAGTTTAGGCCGGCAGTAAAATC
>JAQYVK010000200.1 GCA_030145585.1 Desulfatiglandales bacterium
GGGATATGCCTCATCACCCTGATATCCTGGCGCGCTGAAGGGATGTCCGATTCACGTTGGCACCGACTCTGCGTCTCTCATGAGACACAAATGTACCTCATCAAACATATGATTGAGAGCGGCTCTTGACACTGAAAGATCTTTCTCCTATAGTGCCTTCCTGAGTACTCCCCTTTTGTAAAAGGGGGGTTTAGGAGAGCTTCTTAAGCTCAAAGGGAATTTTACATACAGACAAGCCCGGGAGTCTTTTATGAAAAATGTGATTACCGGAGATGACGTTGACGTTGCCGTCCGTACAGGGAAAAAAGAGATTGTTGTTTGTCCGGAAGATATTATTACAAGCATAGCTCATGAAATTGCTGAAAAAAATGGCATTCGTTTTGTCCAGTCAAAGGATGAACTGTCAGAGGAACCACTGCCAGCCTCAGCTCCCTCTACTCCAAGCCATTCACTCCGCGAAGACCCTGATTCCACATCTAATGGAAATTTAGAAACCAGTAGGCCATTAAGCCAAGGCCTGGTGTCTGAACATTACAAGACCCCTCCCTTTGATATGGAATACTGGAGGAAACAATTTCCTATCCTTGGACATTATATCCATGTGGCCAATTGTTCCCAGGCCCCACAATCGACATTCACCCGTAAGGCGGCCATAGAATATCTCGACAGTTGGGATCACATGGGGATGGACTGGGAACGCTGGATGGAAGAGATCCACTATGCAAAGGAAGAATTTGGGAAGCTTATCAATGCCGACCCTGAGGAAATAGCTGTGGGCACCTCTGTTTCGGAATTGACCAGTGCAGTGGCGAGTGCCCTCCCTTTAGATACAAATAGAAAAAAGGTCGTTGTCACAGATGCGGAGTTTCCGACAGTAGGTCATGTATGGTTGGCCAATAGAAAGTATGGGTTAGATGTTCAGTTTATCCCCGTTAAGAATGGGATCATTGAGGTCGATGACTACGACAAATATGTTGATGAAAATACCATTATTACCTCCGCTTGTGATACCTATTACCACAATGGTTTTAAACAGGATTTAAAAACGATCATCCCTAAAATCCATGAGAAAGGCTCCTTGGCCTATGTTGATGCCTATCAGGGTCTTGGGACCCACCCCCTCGATGTGAAAAGCCTGGATATCGATTTTCTCTCATCCGGGAATCTCAAATATCTCTTGGGGGTACCCGGTATCGCTTTTCTCTATGTGAAGAAAGAAATTGTTGAACACCTGCACCCGGCTTTTACGGGATGGTTTGGACAGGAAAATCCCTTTGCATTTGATATACACAATCTTATTTATGCTACAGGTGCCAGAAGATTTGACAGCGGGACACCACCGGTAGCAACGGCTTATATTGCAAAGGCCGGCATGCAAATCATCAATACCGTGGGGGTGGAGAATATCTATCAATGGACCAATGGCCTTTCTGCATACTGTCTGGAAGGCGCCATGGCACGGGACCTGGAAATCGCGAGCCCGACCGATTTGCGCATAAAAGCACCCAATACGGCCATTCGGGTCCCGGGGGACTCCCATGAATTTGAACTGGCCTTAAGGGAAAAGGGTGTCATTGCTTCCGCCAGAAATGATGTTGTACGCATAGCCCCACACTTTTTTACCACCCTTGAGGATATTGATTACGTTCTTGATTGTTACGCAGAATTGTTGGACAAAAAAACAAACGGTCATCGACTGATTTATGGAAAGATGAAAGTCTGGAATCTGGGATAGATCATTTGTGTTTTCCGACAGGATTGAAAGGCGAAGCCGAAAAAAGTATCATGAATATCCTGTCAATCCTGTCTAACGGTCTTTTTTACTTAATCCTTAAAAGGAGGGACTATGAAAATTTGTAAAATCATCGGATTTGCAACTTCCTCAATAAAAGTTGAAGGGTTAGGCGCTTACAAGCTGGTGATATTAAAAAACATCGATGATACCGGCAATCCAACGGGTGACTCTTTCCTCGCTGTTGACACCTTTGGATCAGGATTGTCTGAGGTTGTTGCTGTAGCAACTGGGTCCACTGCAAGCAAGGCTGTCCAAAACAAGAACTTGCCGGTTGACGCTGCAGTGATAGGAATTATTGATCATATATCCTTACTTAAAAAGGAAATCTATAGCAAAAATAAGGAGGAATAAATGGAGAATGCTTTAGGAATGATTGAGACAAAAGGGTTGGTTAGCGCCATCGTGGCTGTGGACAACATGTCAAAATCTGCCAGTGTCGAAATCCTTGGTTCCAGGGAAATTGGCGCAGGGCTCGTTTCCGTTTTCGTAAGAGGAGATGTTGGTGCCGTCAAGGCGGCGATCGATGCCGCGGCATCTGCGGTAAATAAGGTGGGAGAAATTGCTTCTATCCATATTATCGCGAAACCAAGCGAAGAAACCTTGCTGTTGATTCCTGGTGGAAAACAAAAACCGAAAAATAAATAATTTTTTTAGGAACTAGCCACCATGGCTGAAGAAAATTTTCAGCTGAGGACGTATGCCTTTATAGACAGCATGCAACCTCAATTTGCCGCATTCCTTGCCTCAGAGCTTGACGGGGACGTCCCCCTCGCCAAAATGTCTGAGTTGTGGATGGAATTGGCTCCCGGAAGTGAAGTTTACAATCTTCTTGATGTTGCGTTAAAGGAGTGTGATGCGAAACCGGGTCTCCAGATGGTTGAAAGGGAGTTTGGCGTTCTTGAACTTCATTCGTTCGACCTTGAGTCTGTAAAAGATGCCGGTGAAATTATATTGAAAACGTGCGGTTTGGGCATTTCTCAAAGGCTGAAGCCGAAAGTGGTCTCATCAAAAATCATCCACAAAGTGAATCCCTATCAAGCCCAGCAAATCAACAAGACAAGAAAAGGAACCCTTCTTTTACCAGGAAAATCTCTCTTGGTTTTTGAAGTCGAACCGGCAGCCTATGTTGTCTTGGCGGCAAATGAGGCGGAAAAATCATCCAATGCACAGCTTGTCCATTTTAATCCCTTTGGTCGTTTTGGAAGGCTTTTCTTGTCAGGGAGCGAATCTGAAATCGAAACGGCAAAAGAGGCATCTGTAGCAGCCATTGAAGGCATATGAGTGATAAAAAGGCCCCATTCATACCCGAGTTTTTCAAAAAGAAGAACAGTCCATCTAAAAGGACCTTTGTTCCGGGATGGATTGCCCAAAGTAGCCCCGGAGAAAAGCGCGATGCATATAATCCCATACAAGACAAACCTTTCATACTGAAAGGTGGTCAATGCATCATTCCCTACAAAGGCATATTCCAAGTGGATCTCAAGATCCAAGATGGTATCATTCTTTCAACCGGGCACAATCTATCCGACGAAAACGCCACAACCATCGACCTCGGGGGAAAATACATCTCTCCCGGTATCATTGACCCACACGTTCACCTTGGTATCTTCACACCCTTTGACACTGAAATCGTCACCGAAACAAGGTCAGCATTGCTCAATGGGGTCACGACGATCGGTCTATACCTCGGGGGTGAGGAATCTTATCTTCAGAAGCTTGATGACATCATCAGAAAAATCGAAAGCAGTTCTCTGACTGACATTTTTATTCACCTTGTCATTTTGACCCGTGAGCAACTAGAAGAGATCCCGAGCTATTATTCAAAGTACGGTATCACCTCCTTTAAAACCTATATGTGCGGTATTCCCGGTCTGATTCCGAGCGTTGAGGACGACTTTCTCATGGATCTCATGGAGAAGGTGGCTTCCCTTGGTGACAATGCTATTCTTAATATTCACGCTGAAAACCATCGGATCGTGAATCGAGCGACGAGCCGGCTAAGGAAAGCCGAACCGGATCCCGACTCTTTGAAAACATGGGA
>JAQYVK010000201.1 GCA_030145585.1 Desulfatiglandales bacterium
TGGGAAATCGGTATTTTAGTAGCTTCGGGGAAGATGACCTAAATCGTCACCTGAAAAGCCTCTCACGACTTTCATCCCAACACCCTGTTGAGGTCCTTCTGCAGGTCAGACGGGACGGAAGCGTGGACTGTACCGTCCTCGCATTTGACTATCCTTTTGAGTTTTCCATTATCACCGGCATACTCGCAGGAATGGGATTTAATATCCATTCAGGTGAAGTCTTTACTTATAGGCCGGTACCCCTTAAACCATCGAGACCCCATAGGAAAAAGAAATTGTCGGCCAAGTCCGCTTCACAGGACCTCTCGGCAAGACGGCGAATTATAGACCATTTCTCTGGAGATCTGGATACGGCTCTTTCATATCAAATCTGGGCGGATGAATGTAGAAACAACATGGAGACCATCATCGGTCTTTTAGAGAGCAGGGAGGAGGGTTCGGTCAAAGAGGCAAAACAGAAAGTCAATGAGATGGTTGTGGAACGATTGGCCCATCTTCATGAAGGTTTTGAACCTGTTTTGTATCCTGTTCAGATCGAGGTTGATCATGAAGGGGAGGCCTTTACTCGCTTAAAGGTGGTTTCAGAGGATACCCCGGCCTTCCTCTATGCTTTGTCCAATGCCCTTTCGTTGCACGACATCCTCATTGAGAACGTCAAGATACGCACCATCCGTGGGCGCGTGGAGGATCAACTGGACCTCGTGGATTCCAGAGGTCGAAGAATCACGGATCAAGAAGTTCTTGATAGGATTAAGCTCTCGGTTCTCCTGACGAAACAGTTCACTTATTTCCTTGGAAGGGCCCCAGACCCGTACACCGCCTTATCACGCTTTGAGCACCTTTTGGGCAATCTACTGCGCCCCCCCAGCCGGGAAAAATGGCTCCAGCTACTTGCCGACCCAAACAACTTACAGGATCTGGCTCGACTGCTTGGGGCGAGCGATTTTTTGTGGGAGGATTTTATTCGTCTTCAATACGAGACACTCCTGCCGATGTTCCAGCCCGATTTGGAAGGGCGCCAGTTCAGCGAGCCTTCAACAACATTGACGGAAAGGTTGGACAAAGCGCTCAGGGGTGTTAACTCTTTTGAGGAACAAAAAAGGACACTCAACGAATTTAAGGACCGGGAAATTTTCCTTATCGATCTGGATCATATTCTTCACCCTGGGACAGGTTTCCGCCAGCTTGCAGAAAAATTGTCCCAGCTGGCGGAAACCATTGTCCGCAAGGCCTCCGAGCTTATCTTTAACAATCTGGTTGGCAAATATGGACAACCAAAGACCATCGCAGGACTGGAGGCGAAATTTGCCATACTCGGTTTGGGTAAACTTGGGGGAGCGGCCCTCGGATATGCCTCCGATATAGAGCTGCTTACAGTTTACGGTGATAACGGCCAAACCGATGGCGAGAAGGCTATAGAAAACGCGGAATTTTTCTCTTATTTAGCCAGGGAGACAGCACAGTTTATTGAAGCGAAAAGAGAAGGCATTTTTCAAGTGGATCTCAGGCTTCGGCCTCACGGTAACGCCGGTCCCCTGGCCTGCAGTCTTGAAAACTTTTGCCGCTATTATGGGCAGGGTGGTCAGGCCCATTCCTACGAGCGCCTTGCCCTCGTTCGTCTGCGCGCCGTTGGTGGAGACCCTTCACTCGGGTCTCAGATGGAGCGTCTCCGGGATGAGATCATTTATGGCTCGAAGAGTATCAGCTTTAAAGAACTTCAGAAATTGAGGAAGAGACAGTTCGAGGAGAAAACCAAAGGAGGAGGGCTGAATGCAAAATTCAGCCCGGGTGGTCTTGTAGACCTTGAATACGGCGTGCAGATCCTCCAAGTGATGTATGGGAGCGATGTGCCTGAATTGAGAACCCCGCGAATTCATGAAGCCCTCGGCGCCCTGACAGACGTTGGGGTTCTGACGGGGGAAGAAACAACGCATCTTATCAGGGCCTATGAATTTCTGAGGCATTTGATCAACGGGATGCGCATGCTAAGGGGCTCTGCCAAAGACCTTTTCCTCCCCCCGGTTGAATCAGATGAGTTTACCCATCTTGCCAGGCGAATGGGGTACGAACGGGGTGGCCCCCTCGATCCGACCCAACAGCTTTACATCGAATTTGAGACACACACGGCCACGGTGCGCGGGTTTTTTGAACGGCATTTTGGACGCGATGCCCTGCCTGGTCAAGGCACAGGCACGGTGGCCGACCTGATACTCTCAGAAGAAGTCTCTCAAGGCATGCGCGATCGGATTTTGCCTCAAGCAGGATTTAAAAATCCGGTGAGGGCCCTTGTAAATCTCAAAAGCCTCGCCGGAAACGGGGAACGCAGGGAAACTTTTGCCAAACTTGCCCTATTGGCCTGGGATATCCTCAAGAGGAAGCCGGACCCTGATATGGCCCTGAATAATTGGGAGCGATTTATCCGTTCCCTCGCCAGCCCGATGTTCCATTACAATCTACTCCTGTCACAGCCCATGCGGTTGGATATCCTTTTGGGGATCTTTTCGGACAGCCAATTTCTGGCGGACACCTTAATTCGGAATCCCGGATTTTTTGAATGGATCATGACGCCGGAAATCTTACACACAATTCGCAAAAGAGGAGATATCGAGGATGAACTAAGAAAGGCCGGAGACACCTGCGCGAATCACAAGGAGTGGTTGAATAAACTCCGCCGTTTCAGAAGACGGGAGATCTTACGCATAGGTACGAGGGACATCTGTTTAGGCGTTCCTATTCGAGATGTCATGCTCGAACTTTCGACGTTGGCCGAAGCCACGGTTCAGGTGGTTTTTGAAAAGACCTTAGAGAAGTTGAAGAGGGATAAAAAATTTGAAGGAGAAACGGATGAGCTACGGGATCACATTTGTATCATCGCCCTGGGAAAACTTGGTGGTAATGAACTCAACTATAGCTCGGACATCGATCTGTTGGGGTTGTGGAATGATCAGAAAGATATTGATGGTCACACCGATGATGGAGCCCCACTTAAAAAAGAAGCCGCTGATCAGGTGATAGAAAAGGTGAGGTCGGATCTTTCTACGCACATGGAAGAAGGGTATGCCTATCGTGTGGATCTCCGATTGAGACCCTTTGGTCGTGAAGGTGAACTGGTTCCTACCCTTTCCGGTTTTTTAAGATATTTTGGTCGGTCGGCATCCCTCTGGGAAATACAGGCAGCCCTAAAGATGCGGCCCATTGCGGGAAATTTGAGGCTGGGGTACGATTTTCTCGAAAAAATTCGTCCCATTCTCCTTGAACATCGAAATCACAAGAATATCATGGACTCCATTGAAAAGATGCGGAATGGGGCCATTAAACCCTTATTGAATGATGTTTCTCCAACCGTAGATGTGAAGAGTGGGTTTGGGGGTCTTCGAGATGTGGAGTTCCTCGTTCAAGGCCTGCAGCTCATTCACGGGCCCAACAATCCGGTCCTCATTGATGGCAACACGCTTTTAAGCTTGGATCTCCTGCGGGAGAACGGCATTCTACCCGAAAGGGCCACAGACCAGCTGAAAGAAGACTATGTCTTTCTAAGAAAGACCGAGCATTACCTTCAGCTCCTCGAAGACCGTCAAACTCATGCCTTACCGAAAGATCCGGACCAACTGAGTGCCCTGGCGAAAAGGATGTTAGGGAGTGACAGGGAGGCGAAACATTTTATGGATTTGATGAATGAATGTCTCAAACGGATTCATGATGCTTTTACCAAATACCTTTTGGATGGGGAAGGATCTCCCAATTTCATCCAATAATTATATGAAAACTCTTGACAGGACTATTTGATACGATAAAATAAAAATTGTCCGAACAAGGGTGTATCGGACGTTATTCTAATGAATTGACGAGGGCGTCAGAGACTTCCAATGGAAGAGGGGCGCCTTTTTTTTGGCATAAAGCAAGAGGAAAAGGGGCCGATCAAGGAAGATTGGATGGAATAAGGCGAATTCAAGCTGAATTGGAAAGGATGTCACAATCGGAAATGACTAGTGATAAAAAACCTGTCCTGGCACTTTTTTATTGTCAAAATACCCATGCCAGCGGTGAGGACGAGAGGCAGGCCTTAGAACAAAAATATGGCGATTCACTGAAACTCTTTCCGATCCCCTGCAGTGGAAGGTTGGAGCCCCTTCATCTTTTAAAAGCCCTGGAAGACTTCGCCGATGCCGGTTATGTCATTACTTGCCCGGAAGGGGCCTGTCGCTACTTTGAGGGCAATCTGAGGGCAAAAAAAAGGGTGGAACGGACGAGGGAGATGATCAAAAGCATCGGTCTCGAGGAAGAGCGTATTGGGTTCCTAATAAACTCGAAGGAGGGTCCGAAACCCCTGACGGACCTGGCCGATGAGATCATGGATCGCCTGGCGAATCTCCCGCCCTCCCCCGTACTGGGACCTTCGGTTCAGGGCAGGGCGACAGGGTCAAGACAAAGGAGTAAAGGAGACAAGGTATGATAACGGCAGAGCAGAAACCCATTGAAGAAATAAGGGAGATGATCGCTCCTTATAAACGAATTCTGGTTGCAGGGTGCGGCTCCTGCGTGGCTGAATGTGCTGCCGGTGGAGAAAAAGAGACCGGAATGCTCGCCTCGACCCTTCGCATGGCCGCAAAGATGGATGGCAAGGATGTGGTCATTCAGGAAAAAACCCTGGATCGGCAATGTGTCAATGAATTTGTCATCCAACTGGATGAATCGATTGATCAATACGACGCGGTTCTTTCCCTCGGTTGCGGGGCGGGTGTGCAGGCAGTGGCTGAAATGTATCCGGAGATTCCCATCATTCCGGCTCTCGACACGGAATTTTTGGGCGAAACGATGAGTCAGGGGCTCTGGATCGAAAATTGTCTGGGGTGTGGGGATTGCATGCTTCACTATTTTGGTGGGGTCTGCCCCTTGGCACGTTGCTCCAAACAGCTGCTGAACGGGCCCTGTGGGGGGTCGATGGATGGAATATGTGAGGTAAACCCGGAGGTGCCTTGCGCCTGGCAAACCATTATTGAGAGGTTAGAAAACTTTAAAGCCCTGGAACGGTTGGAAGAGGTGTACCCCCCCAAGGATTGGTCGAAAAAGCAAGGGAGAGGACCAAGAAAAATTATCAGGGAGGATCAGCAAAGGTGATAGAGAATAACAAATTAGAGCAGCGCCTGAAAGAAGGTGCCTTTGCGGTAACTGCGGAATGCGGTCCTCCCAAAGGTGCAGACCCGGAAGCGGTTATGAAAAAGGCTGAAATGTTGAAAGGAAAAGTGGATGCGGTCAATGTGACGGATAACCAAACCGCCATCGTTCGACTTTCAAGTCTGGCCGCATGTAGCCTTCTCAAGTCGGCCGGGTTGGATCCTGTTTTACAGGTCGTTGTCAGGGATCGGAACCGGATTGCCCTTCAGTCGGACATCTTGGGGGCGGCGGCGCTTGGCATAAGGAATGTCTTATGCCTATCGGGAGACCACCAGGGTTTTGGGAATCAACCGGAGGCCGCCGGTGTCTTCGATCTGGATTCCATACAGTTTATTCAAGTGGTGAAGACCATGCGGGACGAAGGCACTATTTTAGGGGGTGAACCCCTCTCGAAGTCTCCGGATCTGTTTATTGGGGCGGCCGCCAATCCCTTTGCAGACCCCCTCTCCTTCAGGGTGGTCCGGTTGGCCAAGAAGATCAGGGCGGGGGCAGATTTTATACAGACCCAATGTATCTATAATCTCGATAGATTTGAGAAATGGATGGAGATGGCAAGGGACCGTGGCTTGACGGAGAAGGTTTTTATTCTGGGAGGGGTCACGCCCCTCAAGTCGGTCGGCATGGCAAAGTACATGAGGAACAAAGTGGCCGGCATGGATATCCCTGATGCGGTCATCGATCGGATGGAGAAGGTGCCCAAGGAAAAACAGAGGGAAGAAGGGATCAATATTTGTGTTGAGACGATCCAGAGATTGAAAGAAATCGAGGGGGTTCATGGGGTTCACGTCATGGCCATCGAGTGGGAGGAGGCCGTTGGAGAGATTGTGGAAAAGGCAGGGTTGCTTCCGAGACCGCGTTCGTAGGAGCAACAGTTGGTTGCGATTGGCCATTGTTCACTGTGAAGTCACGACACGGGGAGAAAATACCTAAAAAATTCGAAGCACGAAATTCGAAATAAGAAACAAATCCAAAATCCGAATTCCCAATGTTCAAAATGAGGGATGTTCCAAAAGTATACCCAAGAGCAATCCCATGAAAGGGTATGCTCACGATCTTTTTGTTTTGGTCATTCGAATTTAGAGCATTCGAATTTGTTTCGGATTTCGAGTTTCGACATTCGGATTTGAACCGAAAATATTTCCAAATACCCCCTTCGAGGAGGGAACCATAGGCTTTCCGCTCTGGGGGAGGAGACTAACTTTGTAGGAGCAACCTCTGGTTGCGATAAACCATAGGCCGCCGTGAAGTCACGACTTGGAAGTCGCTACAAATAAGAGAAGGGTGGAAGATTTAAGATGCCGTCTAAATACATGATCCATACGAAACAGACACCCCACCGTTTCAAAGCTGTCACGGAATCGGGCATCATTGCCTGGGAAGAAGGCTGCCTGAAATGTGCGGTCTGTGTCAAAAAGGGCTGTGTCTATGGGGTGTATGAAGATAGGGGGCTTGATACCCGCCAGATGATGGATTCCATTGACAATCAATGCATGAATTGTCTTAGGTGTGTTCAAGGTTGCCCAAAGGAGTTGATCCATAAATCCGTCAACCCGGAATACAAGGCCATTGGAGATTCATACTGGACACCGGATATCGTCGCCAAATTGTGGTATCAGGCGGAAACGGGAAAGATCCCGGTTTCAGGTGCAGGCTATCCCGGTCCATTCAGCGGTCCGGGTTTTGACTCCATGTGGACCGACATGTCAGAGATTGTTAGGCCAACGAGGGACGGCATCCATGGTCGTGAATACATCAGCACAGCCATCGACCTCGGTAAAACACCCAACCATCTTACATTTAATGAAAATGGTGATTTGG
The DNA here is from genome assembly GCA_030145585.1 of Desulfatiglandales bacterium. Classification (GTDB taxonomy): domain Bacteria; phylum Desulfobacterota; class DSM-4660; order Desulfatiglandales; family HGW-15; genus JAQYVK01. The sequence goes on from JAQYVK010000201.1 coordinate 6,994, forward strand.
AGCGAGACTTACACCCATTGATAGATATTCCCCTTCCCATAATTATGAGGAACCCCGATTTCGGATCCCTAAGCGAAGAGACTCTAAAAGGCTGGGCCATGGCGGCCAGAGGACTTGGGACTTTCATGGCTCTGCCGGGGAACATGATAACGGAGGCGTTAGAGGATTTCAGGTCGAGTCTCATGCCTCTCATAGGTCCTGGGCCCCAAGAGATAGACAAGGGAAATGGCGCCATCCGATTATTGGAGGTTCCCTGGAGCGAGGGCTGGGAAAAAGCGGTCGACATGGCCAGGCAGCAGAGTTCATCGGCCCAGGTATCCATCCGGCTACCCTTGCATGAAGGGGTGGAAAAAAAGGTGATATCACTTGTAGCGTCCGGTATCTCGATCATTCATCTGGAGGCGACCCCACATGGTCGGGCAACAGATCATGCGTCCTTGTTTCTAAAAGATGGGATCCGGTCGGTCCACCAGGCCCTGGTGGAGGAGGGTATCCGGGATGGGATGACCCTATTGGCGAGTGGGGGGCTGTCCATGGCGGAACATGTGGCAAAATCCATCATATGCGGTGCAGATGGGGTCATGGTTGATTTCCCCATACTCATTGCGCTTGAATGTCGAATGTGTCGACGCTGTACCAAAGGGCTTTCCTGCCCAGTGGAGATCGAAGCGGCACCTTCATCTTGGGTTGCTTCCAGGGTCATAAACCTCGTAGGGGCTTGGCAGAATCAGTTGTTGGAGATGATGGGCGCCATGGGGATCAGAGATGTGCGTCGCCTGAGGGGTGAAGTGGGCAGGGCCATGTTTTTTGAAGAACTAGACAGGACTACCTTCGAATCCATGGGAAAGGTCGAGGAGGGATGTGAGCTTGAGTAACGACAACGGTCATAAATTTCCGGAGGTGGTGCGGACAACATCACGATTTAGAAATCCGATAGGAAAATATCGTTTGAATCGAACCTCAGACTGCATTGCATGCGGTAAATGTGTCGAGTTATGCCCCTATGGTGTCCATGTCAAGAGGAGGGGGAGGGTGTTGGTTGAGAATCAATACCTTTGTGTGGGCCCCGATTGTCCTGAGCCCTGTCATGCCGCTTGTCCCGTGGGTGCGCTTTCCCTCAAGAGAAATCCCGATTTCGAGGTCCTGGGAGATTTTCGTTGGACAGCGGATCTGCTGGCGAGCACGTGGTACATGGCGGAGTTCGGCAAAGTTCCCCCTGCAGGACTCGAATACAAGATTGGGGACTCGGCCGGGGGGTTTGACAAATTACGACTCGTCCTAAAAGCAGACAAAACAGCAAAAGAAGGCGTCTCAGAAGAACCGGACGAGGAGGTGGACCTGAGTGTTGAATTGAACCGAAGGAAAGACCATGCCCACAAAGCTGGAATGAAGGTCCCCTTTTACGGCGGGGGCATGTCCTATGGTTCTGTGAGCATCACCACAATGCTTAGCAGAATCAAGGCAGCCGCGATGCTGGGGACTTTTTGCTGTACCGGTGAGGGCGGGTATCCTGATGAACTAAAACCCTACGATGCTCATGTGATCACCCAGGTGGCAACCGGGCTATTCGGGGTGCGAGAGGAAACGATCAAGAGGGTCAAGATCGTTGAATTTAAATATGCCCAGGGCGCGAAACCGGGTCTCGGGGGGCACCTATTGGGGGACAAGGTCACCCCCGGCGTGGCACGTATGCGAGAAGCGGTCGTCGGTTACCCCTTATTTTCACCTTTTCCCTTTCATAGCGTTTATTCGGTGGAAGATCACAAAAAACATGTGGATTGGATAAAGGCGATCAATCCTCGGGCCCTGGTATCTGTCAAAGTATCCACCCCAACGGATGTGGACATGGTCGCGGTGGGAAGCTACTACGCGGGCGCACACATTATCCATCTCGATGGCAGCTATGGGGGCACAGGCGCTGCCCCTGATATCGCCAAAAAAAATATTGCCATGCCCCTTGAATACGCCCTTCCCAAAGTTCACCGATTTTTAACAGAGGAAGGGGTTCGGGACCGGATAACAGTGATCGCCAGCGGAGGCATCAGGACACCCCATGATGTGGCCAAAATTATCGCCCTCGGGGCTGATGGGGTGTGTACGGGAACAGCGGATCTTGTCGCCTTAGAATGTGTACGTTGTCACAACTGTGAGAGAGGCAGAGGGTGTGCCAGAGGAATTGCCACGACGGACCCCGAGCTGATGGAACTGATAGAACTCGAATGGGGAACCCAACGCATTGTCAACATGTTCCTTGCCTGGCGCAAAGAGTTGACTCGCATATTGAGACGATTGGGTATGAGGAGCATCCGTGAATTGGTTGGGCGGACGGATTGTTTGGTGCATTTGGATTATATGAATAAATGAGATTTTTCTTTTAGGAAAGATGGGTTTCGCTTCGCTCAACCCATCCTACGCATAATGAACAGGTTATATGTAGGATGGGTTGAGCGTGCCGGTTGTAAGGATTATTCACTACAACCGGCCCGAAACCCATCAATAAATGGAAAAATTGTGGTCAACTACCGAAGATTGTACGTTAAAGGTGGTACGTATTTTTTTACTGTCGTGACACAAAAACGAAGGCCTATATTTGCTGAAGAAATAAACACCAAAATCCTCAGAAGTGCTTTTAAGGCTGTAATGGATAGAAAACCTTTTCAAGTTGAAAGTATTGTGGTTCTCCCAGATCATATTCATTGTATATGGACTTTACCGAGAGATGATCACGATTTTTCTGAGAGATGGAAGGGGATTAAGTATCGGTTTTCTTTGAATTATAAAAGTTCATTTGCGCCATCTGATTCGATGAAAAAAAAGAAAGAGAAAGGTCTTTGGCAGAGGAGATTCTGGGAGCATCTCATTCGAGATCAAGATGATTTCAACCGACATATTGATTACATTCATTATAATCCGGTAAAGCACAAACTCGCGAGAAAGGCGCTTGATTGGCCTCATAGCAGTTTTAAGAGATTTATGATGAAGGGGATATATGAGAAGAATTGGGGAAGTACATTACCGTCCGACATCAAGGGGATGGAATTAGGGTAGGTGTGAAGATATTCAACAAGATGGGTTTCGGTTCCCTCAACCCATCCTACGGCTTTATAAAATTTCGTATGTAGGATGGGTTGAGGGTGCCGGTTGTAAGGATTATTCACTACAACCGGCC
>JAQYVK010000202.1 GCA_030145585.1 Desulfatiglandales bacterium
CATATGATTATAGATGCGATTCAGGATTTCTACCCGGATGATATTGCAATTTGTTATGGATGCGGAAAAAACAACGACCATGGCCTTCATATCAGGACTACATGGGATGGAAAAGAAGGAATATTCAGATTCAAACCGGAACCCTACCACACGGCATTTCCCGGTGTCGTCTATGGGGGGCTCATAGCCAGCCTGATTGACTGTCACAGTATCGGCACAGCGATCGCAGCTTCTTACCAGGCTGAGGATAGGGCGCCAGACACGGAACCGGAAATCATGTATGTCACCGGGAAATTGACCGTGTCCTATATTAAGCCGACGCCCACGGGGAAAGAACTGCTACTGAGGGCTCAGGTGAAAGAGCTTGCCGAGAAAAAAGCAATCATCACTTGTTCCCTGTATGTCGAGGATGAGAGTTGTGCTGAAGGGGAAGTTGTTGTCGTTCGGGTTAATTCACGCCGAGATGGGGTTCACTTAAAGACACCATAGTCAAATACTGCTTCGGTCATAGCCTCCACGTTTTCGACTTTACTTTCATAGGGGATTCCCGAGCCGCCGTCGATAACCAATCCACCATTGTCCGCAAACATGTCGATGAGCATTTTCACGTAATCCTTGACCTTTTGGGGAGGCCCTGCGATGAGCAGGCTTGGAGGCACGTTACCCCTGAAGCACATTGTCTCACCAAGGACTTCCTTAAATTTTTTCAGATCCACCACGTGAAAATTCCCCAATACCTTGCCCTTTGGGAGTTCGGCCAGGAACTCCAGTCTGGGTGTGTAGTCTCCCTCGAAAAAAGGCATGGGTGTGAGTCCGGCATCGATGAGAGCCAAAAAGATCTTCTTGAGGCTTGGCCAATAGAACTTCGCGAACTGTTCATTCGACATGAAACCACCGGCCCCCCTGTGTAGGGGCATGAAGACACGTGGGTTTCCGGTGTTCTTATAAACGATAAGGGCGTTTTCAATCATCATTGGGGTGAACAAATCAACGGCTGCCAGAAGTTGGTCCGGATGCCGGTACATGTCGAGCATGATTCCTCGCATACCCCTCAAGAAATCCGTTATAAAATCATAGGGTGAGTTGCCGTGTGGGGCCGCCAACATGGGGAATCCCAGGTCCTTCATGCCCTTAATATATTTGGCCCGGGCCTCGTTATACTTGATCATTTCCGCCCCCGCTTTTTGGAGGGCTTCCAGAACCAGGGCGAAAGATGGATCTCCCGCGAATTTTGCAATTGCCATGGAAAGAGCAACCCCATTCGCTAACCAATGGGCCGGTGGCAGATCGGCGAATGGTTCAAGCAATCGGGACAACCTCGGCATAAGTTTCCTGATCGTGAAACCCTCCGGGTCGGCAAGTAACTCGCCATATTCCTCCCCGGACATGTATTCCCCTTCAATAAATTGAAAAAAAGATTCATCGGGGAGGTCATAACCGGGCCACTTGTATTGGGTCAACCCAAAGAGCTCCATGAGTGGACCGGAGGGCAATGCGACGGATGGTGCCATGTCCCATTGGAATTTCTCCATCGCTGTTCTTAATGCGTCGGCTGATTTTTCATAATCATACATGGCCTCTTTGAATGTAATGCCGGCGAATTTATAAAAAAAATAGGCTCCGGCACTCACAATAGGGACCCTGTCAGGACGCTTCAAACTGATGGCATCATGGAACCGTTTGACTCTCGCGTCATATAACTCTTTTGTAGAAAGGGTCATTTTATCGCTTTCAGAACCTCCTTTAATATAACCATATCTTATCCTGATCTTTGTGAACTCTATCATGTTTAACACTCAAAGACCAAGCTCGAAAAGGTAGATTATACGATGAGGGATGACCTTCCGACAAAAAGAAGCACCGGAACATTGACACACTAGGCCGGATTTTATAAGTTCAGCGAGGATTTGATTAAGTCAAAATTTAGGGCTGGGTAGGTGGGAAAGGTATTGGGTACCACACATTGAGCTTATTACAACGACCATATCGATTTTATTATGGCTGGGTCATTGTAGCCGCATCATTTGTAACTGTTTTTTTTGTTATGGGCACCCGGTTTTCTCTTGGGCTTTTCTATACGGCCATCCTTGCCGATTATGGCTGGGGACGCGCCGAGACGGCAGGGGCGTTTTCATTGATGATGATCATGCATGCCGTGATGTCCCCTGTCTCCGGCATCCTCATCGACCGGATCGGTCCACGGAAACTTTTCCCTATAGGCGGCGTCGTCTTTGGCATCGGTCTGATCTTGTCATCTTTGATTTCAGAGATCTGGCACTTATATCTCTATCTCGGCCTGATAACGGCCCTCGGTGTCACTCCACAAACCTTTGCCCCTCAAATGTCCCGGATACCAAGGTGGTTCGTTCGAAAAAAGGGTCTGGCCAGCGGTCTGGTCCTATCCGGTATAGGTACCGGGACCCTTTTCATGGCCATAGTGATTGGCTTTTTGATTACGACAGAGGGTTGGCGCTTTGCGTTCGGTATCCTCTCTGTCTTCATTTTTTGTTTCGTGGTGCCCATAAATATCATTTTTCAGAGAAACGAACCGGAAGAGGTGGGGCAAACCATCGAACAAACAGGTGTTATACTGAAGCGAAAGGATGCGCCATATGAAGGAAAAACCGAACAGCAGAATGAGACCTCTTCGTCCCAGAAAATGTGGACATTTAACGCCGTACTCCGGACCAAGGCCTTCTGGTGCTTTTTTTTTATAGGATTAACCCACGGGATATTTTCACACACGATCGTGGTTCACCTCGCCCCCCATATTATGGATCTGGGATTCAAGCCAATGTTCGCTGCAACTATGGTCGGTTCCGTCGGGCTCTTGGGGTCAGTCGGGACCATTGTTTTTGGGTCTCTATCCGATCGTATGGGACGAGAATCTGGTTATTTCGTCGCAAGCGCCGGCGCATCCTTGGGGATCTTATCGCTCCTTGTCGTCGACAGTTCATCCCTGAAATGGCTACTCTATGTCTTTGTCATCATGTATGGATTGGGAAACGGCGGGCTTTTATCTATATTGGCAGCAGCGACAGGTGATATATTTTCAGGAAACGCCCTCGGTCGAATTTTATCGACTCAGGGCATATCCTTTGGTGTAGGCAGTGCCCTGGGCGCATATTTCGGGGGTTATTTTTTTGACCAAACGGGAAGCTATACAATCCCTTTTATCGTGGTCCTTTTATCGATTATTGCGAGTGCGGTTGCTTTTTGGATTGCAGCGCCCCCTAAGTCAAGGGTGTGATCATTAGGATTTTAA
>JAQYVK010000203.1 GCA_030145585.1 Desulfatiglandales bacterium
CGTCTACCTGTATTTTATACGTCTTTCTTGTCAGACCGTCTTGTCCCGTCGTCTTGTCGGGTCGTCGGTCGCAGAGCGAAGGCTGATAATCACTGAACAAAAAAATAAACTTTAAATGTTAAGAACGTCCCCCACTTTCCACATTCCATTAAGTGTTCAGTATTATCTAAGCATCAAGATCCATGACCCAAAAGTTCATGATATTCATCATGAGAAAGTTTGCCATTTTTATCTAAATCAGCTTCTTTGAATCTTTCAGTATCATTTCCGAAAAATTTCTCAAACTCCTGAAAGGATACCTCACCATCTTTATTGGAATCGACAATTCTAAAACAGGTGTGATTCTTTTTTTCATTGGCCAAACAGAAATTTGCTGAGATAATTGATATAATTATCATTAAAAAAAATACTGTTAATTTTTTCATCTACTCCCCTTTGATCATATTTTCGACCTGATAAATATTGTCGATTTAAAGCCCTTAGGATTGCAAGGGTTTGGTGATAGCTTGTCGATACCCAATATCAGCTTAATTACAGATATCGCCAAAAATAAAACTAATCAAATCTCTTTTTTTAATCCAATGAAATGCTGCTTTGCTCCTGATCTTTGATCTTTAGTTTTTGATTTCAACTTTAGCTCACTTTTATCCGCCGATGCTTTGTGGCGGGTTAGTCACTTGTAACCCTGACCCCTGATCTCCGACCCCTGACCTCTGACCTCTAACCCCTGGTCCGATCCCCGCCCTTTACTCTTTGCTCTTTCCTCTTTTCTTTTTTCTTCGGTTTCTGTCCCCTGCTTGCCCCGTTAAATTCTTCGAAGAAGACGAGCGTAGCGGATTTAATCAGGGCCCGCCTCTTTTAATCAAGGATCAAGGTTTGCCCCCCAACTTGACCCCCCAACTATTGACATGAGTCAAGAGCAGGCGTGTCCCCACGGATTGAATAGTGAGCGTCAAGCACTTTCTGCACGAACGTCCCCTATTATTTTTCGGGAAGCTGCTTTTGCGTCTTTTTTCACCGGGGCGGGCGTAGAGGCTGGTACCCCCTAAATCGAGAGAAGTATAACCACCTCCGGGTGGCCTTTCTCCCGGGCATAGTCAAGGGCGGTCTTACCCGCTTTGGTCTTCGCGTGCACATCCGCGCCGCTATCGAGGAAGAGTTTCACTATTTGTGTATACCCCTTGGCCGCGACGTTCATGAGCAAAGTATAGCCGTCGAATTTGACATTTTTACTGGTCATCGGGGCGTTCACGTCAGCCCCTTTTGTCAGAAGGAGCTTTATTATCCTGACCGCGTCTTCCCTTGAGCCCTTCTTTGGGGTTTTGCCCACCGCCTTCCACAGCGGGGTATAGCCGTCTCTTTTGATCCTGGCGTTGACATCGGCACCCGCGTTTATCAAAAGGGGAGCAATCAGTTTCCAATGCTCGTAGTTGTCTAGGCCCCTCAGGAGCGCAGTGATCCCGTATTTGTTCACACATTTCACGTCAGCTCCTCTTTGGATCAGCATCTCAACCATCTGCGGAGTACCGATATTGCTGGCCTTCATCAGCACGTTGGAGCCGTCTCTTGAGAGTTTGGCATTAACATCGAGCCCCTGGTCGAGAAATGCCTTAATCCCGGCGATGTCGTTCTTCTGGATGGCCATCCCGATTTGCCTCTTTGTCTCTTTAGTGAGAAGGAAGGGGCCATTGGATGCGGGTCTGTCAAGCCTGACCTTTGCTGAGGAGGGCTTCCGGGCTATGGGCTGCTCGATCCTGACCTTGACCCCGCCTTTCTTGGCAACAACGATAACAAGAGTTTTGATGCCCTTTTTCGCTGGGTATTCCCAGGTTTTATTCTGCCCATTCCTGAGCACGACCTCAGCATCGTCGACCTTGTCCTTGTAGCTACCCTTGTAAAAGTTGACCTGCACCTTGGACTGCGGGCCATCTTGGCTGTCACTGGTTATACTAAGCCGCAACGGTCGCTTGGAGTCTATAAACATGCCTTGTTGGTGATCCTGGACATCTGTCATGATGAAGAAACTTTTTGCTTTATCTTTGGCGAACGGGGAGTCCTCGGCCATGACTTCAGCAATGACTTTGCCCTTTTCGACTCTGACTGCAACCTCTTCAGCCTTGTTTTGTAACCCTAAAAGGGGTTCCACGCTGCCCCGCAAAGAATAGGTCTCCTTGATGTCCATTTTTATAGGCCCGCCGTTCCGGAAGGCCTTGATTGTGAATACGGACTCACCCGCAATCAAATTCTTCACTTTGAACCTGACCGACTTTTGGGGATCGACTTTGACCCTGATCTCGCCGCCTATACCGATTCTCCGGGCCCAGGGCATCTCGCCTTTGACCGTGGTAGTAACTACGGCCAGAGCCGCCCTTTCTTTCTCCGTCTTCTCTCGGGGATCTTCCTTCTTGGCAAATCCGACCGGGACTTGGAACAGGGCATCATCTACCGGGCCTTCCTGGATGTTTTTAAGCTCCATGGTCCTGCCTCCTGATCCGAGAGTGACTATTTTTAGGTGGAACATGAGTTTTTTAGAAACCCATTGGGTCATAAGAAGCTGGTCTTCATGGTAAAGAGAGGTCTTGTCGCACGCAAACCCGCTGATTGATTCTATACCCTGGGATTTTTGCGTATACTTTGTGGCCATAAATCTGGCGGCCAGGATTGGGTCGTTCATGAGGCCACCCATGTCGTTGGACTTCATCTCTTTGTACTTTTTCTCCATTGGATTCAGGACCCTGGTTACACCCATATCCAAGTCCACAATGATAATAATTTGCTGACCGTTCTCTTTTTCTTCCATACGGTATTTGGAATCCTTGACGTAAATTTTGCTCGCTTTGGATTTTTCCCCAATGTACTGCACCATATCAGCCTTGAACTGGTCAGCTTCAACGCTTCTTATGCCGGTAAAGAAAAAACCCGACCCTATTATGATACAAAAAAAACATAGCCATCTGCCTGCTTTCATGTGTTCCCCCCTTTCTGTTACACCTTGTCTCCTTTCCGTGCCACAGCGGAATGAAATGATAAACTTGTTTCTCTATCGGGCTTTATTGGGCGCCTGATATAGAAGGCAACATCGATAGATTGTGTTTTTCCACCTTCGATCTGAATGCCGTCAAAAATCTTCATTTTACTTTTTCTTGGATACCTAACACCTTGACGTTGTATGTTCCCGGCAGGAGATTAAACGTTTTCACGACATTGCTGGTCCAGTGCGTATAATACTTCTCACTATAATGCAAATTTATATGATTTATTAAAGATATGTTGAGAGTACCTCCCGAATTTCGGACTTGTCAAAACCTGTGATTTCTTGCCAGTATGTGGACTATAGCCGGTGTTGTGATGTCTAATCGTCAATTAAAAAACAAAACCCCACCTCGCTATGTGAGAAATGGGGTCCTTTTTACCATCAAATGCTCTCCCTTGTTTAGGGTTGAAAGCAACTATTTTAGAATTATTTGTTTTTTCGCATGTTTAACCTAAGTTGTCAAGGATATTGCAAAAATGACACATTGTGGCAAGTAAGGATCCCCTTTTAGATGAAATGACTCAATTGCATGCTGCTCGTCTTTTACCTTTGACAGCCTCTTTCTTGTCAAGCCGAAGCTTTCAGCAAAGGCTGATAATCAAAATTCAAGGTTTGCCCCCCGACCTGCTCTTAAGTTACTTGCTGTATTTTATACTTCTTTAATCACTGATCAAGAAAATAAACTTAACTTGTTAAGTACGTCCACTAATACCAAGATGGGACCCTTCATTCACCAATTCAACATAAAATCGATTCCCTTTTTTACAGATAACGTTGAACGCTGCATTTTCCTGACGCAGTTCTCGAAATCTATGGAGAGGGATTTTTAATATATCACATAATATGGTTAGGTTCACAAAATTATGACTACTTATCAATATTGTGGTATCGGTGGGATAGATTCGTGTAATACGCTCCAGTGTCTCTTTTGCCCGAGCTTGAACTTCCTTGAGACTTTCACCTCCCGGCATTTTGACGGAGGCCGGATTTTCATTCCATAATTTCCGAATATCTGGATATTGTTCAGCCCAATCCTGGACTTTCATTCCATCGAATTCACCCAAGTCCATTTCAATCAAACCTTTTTCTTCAAATATTGGCGTTGAAGGGTGGAAGACTTTTATCAGGCGTGCAGTCTCAAGCGCTCGAAGAAGAGGACTGGTATATATAGCCATCAAAGGTTTATTTTTTAGGGCCAATGCCAGGGCTCTGACCTGTTTTCTTCCTTCTTGATTCAGCGGCAAATCGCTCCTACCTTGAAATCGCCGGATCCTGTTCCATTCGGTCTCACC
>JAQYVK010000204.1 GCA_030145585.1 Desulfatiglandales bacterium
GGCTTCATTGTGATGCCCTGTATCACCAGGGAGAAAAACACACACCCGAATCCCGCCACCAGAAGCGTATGTCGCCATTCTGTCAAAACGCCTACAGCAGGGATATGTAGAAGAAGGGCAATAGGAATCGACCCCCTCAGCCCACCCCAGAACAGGATATGTTTCCATTTTGGGGGTCTCTTCGTCCCCACCAGGTTCAAAAGCCACCAGAAACTATAGGAGACAAAAGCACGCCCGATCAACATCGCAGCGATGGCGACGAACACCGTCCTCCACGGTATGTCTCCGCCCACTTCACGAAGTTCCAGGCCGATCAGGATAAAGAGCAGTGAATTGACTAAAAAATCAACCGATTCGAAAAATACTTCAACAGTCTCCCTCGTCTTTTGACTCATGGAGAGCCGTCGACCATAATTCCCCACCATAAGCCCCGCCATAACAGTGGCGATGACGCCCGAAAGATGCATCACTTCCGCAAGCCAGAATGCGCCGTATGCCAACACAAAACAAAGCGCATTTTCCAGCAAATGATCGTCCAGATAGCGCATAATGGTAAACGCAAGCCACCCGAGCCCCGCCCCCAGAAGCAGTCCGCCACCGGACACCTTCAGGAACTCATAGGCCGCCTCACCAACTCCCAACCCCTGACCGTGCAACAAGGCTTTGAGGATTATTGTAAACAGCACCACACCGGTCGCATCATTGAAAAGCGATTCACCTTCCACCAGTGTCTTGAGATCAGGCGGGGCACCCACATCCCGAAACAACGCCAGAACACTCACGGGATCAGTAGGTGATATCAGTGCCCCAAACAGCATCGCTACCATGATTGAGCTGATACCCCCAATCCAACCCACCATGCCGCCCACCAAAAGGGTGGAAACGATAACGCCCGGGACTGCGAAACAGACGATCGGCCAGAAATGTTTTAGCAGCCTGTTCAGCTCCATGTGGAACGCACCCTGGAACAGAAGGGGTGGCAAAAACACGAAAAATATCAACTCATGCCCAAATCCCGTTTCCTCGATTTCCGGCCCCACGTGGAATATGCCGATGAGCAGGCCAATCAAGGTCAGAAATATCGTATAGGGCAAGTGGGTTACCCGTTTACTGACAATGGCCACGGCGCACGCCAACAATAATAACCCGATATAAATCCCTACAGCATGTTCAATGGGGTGTCCCATAGTTTATTTTTTCCTTTACGCTATGCCCTCTGCGCTATGCGCAATGTGACACGGGGTGTCCCATAGTTTATTTTTCCGAATACCTTCCAAATGATGCCTTTTAAGAGATGAAGCCCTCTTCTTTTCTCGCGAAGCGATGATTACTTTTATCCGAGCAAGTCGCTCGGATAAAATGTCGGTATCAGTCTGCCTGCTGCGCCATCCTGTCCACCGAAGCCGGCGCGTCACAGACGAGCGGGCGAAGGTGGAAGCTTCCAAACGACGGCGGAAGCTTGCTGTAAGTCCTGCTTGTCCCGCCATAGCCGTCCCATCGTTGATGGGCTGGCGACGGCGGAAGCCTGCTGGAAGTCCTGAGCTCGTCGAAGGGCCGAAGGGTCGAAGGGCAGTCTAAACACCTTAATCTCTATTAGTGAATATTAGTGTAGATTCCCGCCACACATACTGTGGACAAGCCCGCCACAGAGCCGGCGGGCAAGAGTGGTTCCCCTGGCCGCCATAGCCTTGGCGACGGTGGCTACAGCCTACTGGTGACTGTAAGAAATTGAGCATCTACAGTCGCCCCTAAACACCTAACCCCCTTCTTTATAGCACTTGATAGACAATCACAGATTTGGAATACCCCTTCACCATTTGAGTCGGCTTTTCCTCCATCTGAAAAGAGTGATGGAGTCCGAGGGTCGTTTCCTGGCTGACCAGTATGTCGCAATCAAATAGCTTTGTTAAGCCTTCGATCCTGGAGGCTACGTTGACCGTATCGCCTATGAGGGCGTAAGAGAGCCGGTCCTCGCTACCCATGTTTCCGGCAAGAACAGAACCGGTATGGATGCCGATACCGTGCCTGAAGGGAGTTTTCCCAGCACTTGTCCTTTCATCGTTCAAGGCCTCCAGGTGCTTTCTCATCCCGAGCGCCGCGAGGACGGCCTTTTCTTGGTGATCGTCACACTTTAAAGGCACACCGAAAACAGACTCAATCTCATCCCCCACATACTGGAGAACCAGTCCCCCTTGAGAGCGAATGGCCGTCCGCATGGCTGTAAAATAGGCCCTCATGCTCCTGATGACCTCCTTGGGGTCGTTCTCCTCCACGAAAGAGGTGAATCCCCTAAGATCCGAGAAGAGCAGTGTAGCTTCGGTCCTTTCACCGTCCAGCGGAATGCGACCATCGAGTATTTGGTCCCTGATCTCAGGGGTCACATATTTGCCGAAGGTCTCCCGGATTCGTTCCCTTTCCGCGAGCCCTGCGATCATCGCGTTTCCCGCGTCTCCCAGTGTTCCGATTTCGTCGTTGGATAGGACTCCGATCCTTTGATTAAAGTCTCCGTCACGTAGTCTATGGATGATCCCCAGCATCTTTTTAATGGGCTCAACAATGGATTTGCCGACCAGGAAGTTCAGTCTAAGGGAGATAATGACAAACATAAAGCACCATATCAGGGTAAATAGAAAAATTTCGCGACTCAATTGGCTTTCCTGGACGCCTGTCGCACCAGTGTCCCACAGGGTAAAGGCGAGGGTGCCCAGGAGGATGATCATAGGTACGGAGGTCCCGGCTAAATAAAGGATTCGGATTCTCCTTATAATGGAGACCTTGAAGGTTCCGGGGACATCCTGTAACCTCCCTTCCGGGAAAAACCTAGGGATCAGGATTCCCCTGGCATGATCTTCCACTAAAAAAAAGGAGAGATTTGCGGCGATCACCCCGATTATCGCGGTTCTGAACATCAACAGGAGCGTCTGTTTTGCCGAGGCATCCAGGAGAAAGGCCATGAATAAGATAACTGTGATCGACAAAAGGATCCAGAGCGCCAAATTGAAAATCCAGAATATGTAAGGCAGATTTAGAATTCTCCTTCGTGCCTTTTCAACGATGGGATCAAGGGCCTCTTTTTGCCGAATGACTACTTTTAATGCTTTTGCTATGGGTTTCTGTGTATAATACTGGAATAGGAGGATGATGGCCATAATAAGGGGTTCCAAAACAGCCAGAAATAACCATCCTTGCCCACTTATGATATAATTCTGGTGAGGTGCGATAATATTGGTGGGCGTGGAAAAGTTGATTAACATCACGGTCACAAGACCCACGAGGTTAGCTCCGATATTCCGGTAATAAAAACCAGCCAGACTGATCCTCTTTTCGTCTTTAGTCTCCCTCATACCCTCATGGTTCCTTTGTGCCACTTGGCTCGGCGTAGCTGGCCCGTCACCGACGGGCTGGTGAAGACGGCCTCGGCTCGGCATAGCCTTCAGGCGACGCCGGCTGCGCACTGTTCTTTGTGTAATGTGTTATCCTTCAGTCTTTTTATCCTGAGCCTGCTGGAAGTCCTGAGCTCGTCGAAGGGCCGAAGGGCAGCCTAAACACCTCCATCTTTATTAGTGAAAATTAGTGAAGATTCTTGCCCGCCGTCTCTGTGGCGGGAGTGGTTCCTTTGTGCCTTACGCCGTGCGCCTTATGCCCTACGCCGTTTTCTGTCCAATTATCTCCCATAAGTGTGGCGGACTGGCATTTCGGTGACCGACGCCAGTTCTGGCATATCCGGTTCCTCTTTCATCTTTTCCGTCCTTGCGGCATACCAGTTAGCGCCGGGCAAAGCGGTCAGACCGTGTGCAAATATGCTCAAGAGAACTGTGGTGATCGTTATTGCGAAGATTTCCCCACGTCCATCGATATTAACTTTTCCTAATACCAAAAGACCATACAAAATGGAAGCGATACCCCTTGGGCCGAACCATCCCAGGAATAATATACTGTCCCATTGCAGACGGACTCCGATCAAGCTGATGGCGACGGGTAGAACTCTCACAACAGTTAGGCTTAAAATGCTGTATAGGACAATGGGTCCATTGATATGATCTAGGGCGGGTAAAACCATCACCGCACCATATACCATGAGGGTCAGAAGCGTTAACAGCTGACCTTCTGACTCCCCAAAATCGAACAGACAAGTGCAGATGGCCCGAGAAGAGTTGCCCAATATCAATCCGGCAGCAAAGGCGGCGATAAATCCATTGCCGCCGACCACCTCTGCCAAGGAAAAAGCCAACACTGACAGACCCAGGGCAGAAAGATCTTGAAAAGAATGGGTTATCCACCCGGCTCGCGTACCACGCGCAACCAACTTGCCTCCAAAATAACCGACCATAATGCCTACCAAGGGCCCTAGAAGGATCTGCATGAGAACAAACCGCACCCAATATCCGGCAGGTTCTGTTTGATTCGCAGCTCCCGCGATCGACAGGAAGAACAAAAGAAAAGGGAGGGCAATCCCGTCATTCAGGCCACTTTCAATATTAAGCGTTTGCCGAATCCGAACCGGAACCTTCCGCAGACCGATCACGGCCTGGCCCAGTGCTGCATCCGTGGGAGCCAGAATGACCCCCAGCACAAATGCTTCCCATAATGTGAGGGTTTTAAAGATTAGGGCGGCAAGAAGGGCTCCAGTGACTATAGTCAATGGCATGCCAATGCTTATTAGCCGAATCGGAAAGTTGTGCTCGCGACGCAACACGCGCAAGTCTATGCGTGAGGCATCCGTAAACAAAACCAGAACAAGGGTAAGTTCGGCCAAGGTATGAATAAACTCATTTTCCGCACTTACTTCAATCAGTCCCAGGACTCGGTTGCTCATCAGCAGCCCGAATAAAACAAAAATCATCGGAGGTGAAACGATCGTTTTTTGAACGCGTCCCGAAACCAGTCCGAACATTACGATGAACAATGCAATGACGGCGAAAGCTGATGTATCCATGGGACCCTCTTAATTAATTCCATAAACCTTCCCGCTAAAACGGGATGGTCCAAGCTATGCTATGCGGGAAAGAGGGTTTGTTTTTTCTCTCACCCGCTCCCGTTGGTCGCTTGAGTACACAGAGACCTCAGAGAGAATTATTTTTTTTGGTCTGATTCGTTGATCCCGCTTCAAAGCGGGACAGGTATCCCGAATCAGACCAACCATCAACCCCTTACGGGACCTATGGTTTAAGTTCGAATTCCCCCTGCACCAAACTGCAGCCTGTCGTTGGGAGCAGGGAGAGTTCATTCCAGATCCAATGGAACTGTTAAAATGATATTGAGTCCCGCGCAAGCGGGATGGCAAATTGATCTGAATTCCCGTCTCAGGAATTCAGATCAAATAGACTCTGTGACCCCTGCCTGCCCCGCCATAGCTTTAGCGACGGCGGGTGGGCTCTGCGAGAGGTAATAAGACCCTTTTAGGGGTGGTTGTTAACTCACGCCTCACAGATGGATAAGGACATTACTTCTGGTGTTTGTCCTCTGTCAGAAGTTCTTCGAACTCAACCCAACTTCGAACAGTTAATTCCCGCATTTTCGCCCCCAATTCAAAGGCTTTTTCCGGTATTTCGTTACCGCCCCGATACGGCGATTCGATTTTGTCTTCGATCCAACGCATATAGACACGGTTGGTCTCGCCCGGCAAGGTCCCGCCGTTAAACGATACTTGAGCCGATGATCGTTGCCCGGCCTTCTCGTACACCTCGCTAATCAAGGCCGCCAACGTGGCGGCTCGTCGTGCTTCCATCGGCTTCGCTTCCCAAACTCTGGTGACTACGTACATAACTCTCCTCCTTTCCTCCAACCCCTTTAATTGCTCTTGTTTTGCTCCTAACTTTTCTCTTCAGTCTCGTCACTCGTCAGACCTTACACCCTATATCTCGTACCTTTC
>JAQYVK010000205.1 GCA_030145585.1 Desulfatiglandales bacterium
ACCTTGTTCAGAAGTTGAGCGGCCACGTCTTTTTTTGAAGGAATCAATTGCAGGCGAAAATCCTCATCCCATCCCACGATATTTTTCAACCCTTCCCACCTCTGCTCGGCCGCGTCGGGATGACCGGTGAGGACATGAACAAAATTCAAGTTATAACCCGGTTTCCCGACAAAGACGTGGCAAACAAATCTCAGAACCAGAAGCGTGGTTGATGACAGGTCCACAGGCACGAGTATTTCCTGTTGATGATCGCTGGAGCCGATTAGAGCCACCACCTTGCCTCGCTCTTTGTACAAAACCCGCTCCCTCCAGGTCTGCGCTCGGTTGTGGCCCAAGATTATGATACCGTGCTGGCCCTGTTCGATCTCGTCATGCACTTCCCTATCCAAGGCCTCACCGACCACTTTAAAAGAGGCGTTTAAATGTCCATCTTCGAAGCCAAGGTCCCTCAGCATATTCCTGCCCCAGTCGAGGAATTCATCCCGGACCGGTTGTGGAAAATCACCGTTTTCATCTCTCTGGAGGAAAAGAACCGTGGGCTCAATGGCAATGGGGATAGCTCGTCTTTCCGGGAACAGTGCAGGCAGAGCGGCTTTTAATAGGGGCAGGTCATTTTTATCTGCCAGCACCCATAAACCTTTATACATCCTGATGAGGGCTTTGCGTTCCAGATCCGTCTTTTCCTGGAACAATTCTGGCCAGCGTCGGCAATTAAAACCGAGCCCCAGGATGACCCCTTTGAGACACCAGTTGCAATTGATGCATGTCTCAATGTCTTTTTCCCGGTTCGCCGCGGCCTTTTTGATCCAATCCATGTCAACCCTAATGGGCCGACCCAAACCGATTAGATCGGCCGTGCCCTGCTTAATCAATTTGGCGGCTAATGATGGTTTGAGAATCCTTCCTGAGGCAATCGTTGGGACATTGACGGTCTTGCTGAGTTTTTTCATGTCCTTTCGAAGGTATCCCGGTTTGGTCATTTGTTTCACAACTTCCGAAGAGAACATAGAATTGTAGGTCCCTACCGTGGCCGAAAGGTAGGCGACACCTTCTTCCTCCAAGAGCTTGGCCCAATTCAACGCTTCCGGGAGGTCGATTCCCTCTGGGACCCATTCCCTGAGTAAGAGCCTGAATCCCACAGGGAAGTTATCAGGGACCCTCTGTTTAACCTCCCTGATCACGGCCAAGGGAAAGGCGGTCCGACCCTTGAAATCTCCACCAATGTTTGATTGGTTCTTGTTGGTGAAGGCTGATAGAAATTGACACAACAGGTATCCGTTGGCCCCATGAAGTTCAATCATGTCGAAACCGGCCTCACAGGCCCGAGTTGCTGCTTCACCGAAGCCAAGGATGATTCTCTCTCGATCCTCCGCACTCATTGCCTGTCGCCAGGTGCCGAACAGTTTTAGAAAGTACCCGGTGAGGCGGAAGCGTTTTTCCAGGGGGAAAAAATTCATGAAATTCTTTAAAGAAGCAATATTGAAGGCGAGGTTTGAGCCGTCTGAGGGTGATGGGAGTAAGGGTTGGTTTGTTTTGGCAAACCGTCCTCCGTGGTTGAGTTGAAGGCAGGCTAATGCGCCGCGCCCTTTGATGGCACCGGCCAATTTCGAAAGCCCGGGGATGAACTCGTCTCGATCCACCCGGAGGTTGTGGGTAGAGATAACACCATCTGATGTCACTGCAGCATTGGCCACGACCACCATGGCTACACCCGAGCCCGCCAGCTGGGTGTAATGTTCAATCATGAGCGCGCTGACATTACCGTCCGGATGGGCATAACCTGTGAATACAGGCAGGGCTATCACCCGATTCCTTAACTGGTAAGGCCCAACCCGGAAAGGACTAAACAAAGCCGGAAATCCATCCATAACGTTTCATTAACCCCTCCATGTCAATTTTAGGAATAATATCTAAGGGTTATCTCGGGTAGATGCTTTTAGTTTTCTTCGGATCAATAGGTACCCGCCAATGATGAACAAGATTCCAATAATGAAAATAAGATTATTATCTCTCAACATGCCATAGCAAATGGCTGATATTCCAAAAACACATATGAGAACGGTGATGAATTTCTCTTTCATTGGTTTTCCATCTCATGTTTTATTGTATCTCCTTACACTGAAAATTACCACCAGTTTGCGTTCCGATACCGCGAGCGAGTTGGCCAGATTTGAGAGGGCTGACCAATGCAGGTCAATCTTTGTTGTGTTATATTCTTCTTTAGGCCCATTCCGGCCGTTCTCGTCACGATCTTCTATTCAAACGGGATATAATGAATATTATTGCACCTTCCTAAGGACGGGAACAGAGATTTGAAATCCTTGTACCGATAGTTATCATTGACACGAAGTAGTCATTTCTCTATTTTCTTTTCATAGCATGATGCTTTTCCAAAAGAGGGATTTGTATTCGATGATGAGGAAAGATTTTTTAAGGGTGGTTTCACAGAGAGGAAAGGATTCAGAAAAATACCATGTACAGTGTTCCATTTGGTAAAGGTCATTTGAAATTTGATTTGCCCCCGACTATGAGGGGCACTCTGGTCGAATCCAGGCCATCAAAGCCTTTGGTCGATGTGAAGAAGGCTGTTGAAGAGGTCCTTGAGCATCCCATCAACACCAAGCCGCTGGCGGAATTGGCGAGCCCGGGGAACAACGTTTGTATTATCTTCACAGATATGACCCGCAACAGCCCTGACCATATATTGGTTCCTGCTATTCTGGCTCAGTTGGAGTCGGCCGGTGTCCGTGATGAGGATATTACACTCCTCTGCGGTATCGGTATGCACCGGCCGAGTTCAAAGGAGGAGAAAGTCATCAAGTTAGGGAAAGCGGTGGTGGATCGCTATAGGGTATTGGACAACGAGCCTCAAAAATCGGCTTCCCTGGTGCAGCTGGGTAGCACTGACAACGGCATGCCCCTTTCTGTCCATAAAACGGCCTACGAGGCGGACTTGCTCATCGCCACAGGGATCGTGGAACCCCACCAGTACGCAGGGTATTCCGGAGGGCGTAAGACCCTGGCCATCGGTGCGGCGGGTGAATCTACGATCGCCTATACCCACGGCCCTAAGATGGTTGATCATCCGGGAACTCGTCTGGGCAGGATTGAAGGCAATCCGTTCCATGAAGCGATTACGTTAAGTGCCAAACGAGCCGGGCTTCGGTTCATCATCAATGTGATTCTGGACGACCACAACCGACCGGTCTCCGTCATGGCCGGAGAGCCGGACGCGACCTTTGCCGCTCTGGTTAAAGTAGCCAAACAGTTGTATGAGGTTCCTATTCTCCAGCAATATGATGTGGCGGTGGCCGGCGTCGGTTTCCCAAAGGATGTCAACATCTACCAGGCCAGCCGGGCTGCCAGTTATCTCTTTTTTGCTCCGACACCTGTGGTCCGGGAAGGGGGTGTGATCATCGTTCCCGCCCCTACCCCGGAAGGCGCCGGGGACGGGGTTGGAGAGCAGCGATTCCTTGAAACCATGCGGCAGGCGACCGATATGTCATCCCTTTTGTCAGAATTGCGCTCCATAGGTTATCCGCCCGGCGCCCAGCGTGCCTTTGTCATGGCGAAAGTGCTGGAAAAGAACCCTGTTATCATCGTCGGTTCTAGTACACCTGACGTGGTACGCCAAGTACACATGATCCCGGCCGTCGATATGGAAGAGGCCTTTAACATAGCTGCCGAAAGAATAGGCAGGAAAGATCTGGAAGTTCTGATCGTGCCCCATGGTCTCCAGACTCTGCCTATCGTTACAAAGGATACAAGGATTCAAGGAGTCTAGGGTTCGAGTGAATTAAAAAAACGAATTCGCTATAATAACGTCTTTTATTGCAGATACAATCGGTGCAGGTTAATGCTTGACACGCAATGATGTGACTTCTTATAATTCGCTGCCGAAGTAAAAATCAACGCCCGGGTGAACCTTATTCCATCTTAGAACCAAAGGCATTCCTTTAGGATCATGGCAAACGACCCTTCCACAGA
>JAQYVK010000206.1 GCA_030145585.1 Desulfatiglandales bacterium
AAGGCCTCGAGGCGTCTGGAAGAGGATCTTATTAGAAAGGCTCTCAAACTTACCAAGGGTAATCGCTCCAAGGCGGCAAAGATCCTAGAGGTCAGCCGTCCCATGCTCCTGACCAAAATTAAAAAATTCGGCTTAGAAGACTATAAATAAAGTTCAAATGACAAAATCCAAATGTCAAATAAAATCCAAAACCCCAATGTCAAAATGTTTTCCCATAGGGTCAGTTATTTTTCTTTTTAATTTGTCTTATCCTGCCAAAATATCGTAAATTAGAATTCAGATAGAAGGTCTTGTTTTGTCATTTGTCATTTGACATTCATTTGGACTTTGGACTTTGACATTTGTTATTTGAATTCGTTAAATTTACCATATTTGGATCCTATCAGGGTCATGATTCAAGTTCCCCTTTTAGAGGGGTGCTTGACTTTTAAAGACGAAAGGGGCTTTTCATGTCCGAAGATAAACCAATAAATATAACAGATGCCGAGTTCGGAGAAAAGGTGTTAGAGGCGGAGGGGATCGTCGTTGTAGATTTTTGGGCCCCATGGTGCGGTCCCTGTCATCAGATGGCCCCGGCGCTGGAAGCATTCGCTCAGGCCAATGTCGGAAAAGTGAACGTCTTTAAGTTGGACTCTGATGATAATCCCAAGACGGCGGAACAGTACGAGATCAAAAGCATCCCTACGATCATCTTTTTTCAGAACGGGGAGCCCGTTAGCCGCACAATGGGCACGATGACGGAAGCCACCCTCCAGGATACCTTGGATTCTCTATAAAAGAAATCAAAACTCTAAGGGTTTCCTGCAGCACGAAGAAGTCGCGACCACTGGTCGGGGCTTCTTCAGCTGTTCGCAAGAACAGCACTAGGCCTGTGCCGCTTTGGCCGCATTGGTTTGTGTGTATAAGGGGGAAATCTCGCGTAAGGTTTTGACCGAATCCTTCAGGACCGTCAAGAACCGGTGGATGTCATCTTCCGTGTTGTTCACACCGAAAGTAATCACCATGGTTCCCTGGGCATCGGCAAAGTCGCGTCCGATTGACAGGAGGACGTGGGAGGCCTGCAGGGCACCTGCCGCACACGCCGATCGTGTCGAGACCGCGATGTCGTCTTCATCCAGCATCAAGACAACACTCTCTCCCTCGATATATTTAATGGATACTGACACCAAATTTGGCAGGCAGTATTCAGGATGACCATTGATATGGTATTCGGTGAGATATTGAGGTAGCTCTTGGAGGAGTTTCTCTCTCAGTTTCTTGAGATGAGAGAGCCGCGAATCCATGTCCCGTAGGGTGAGTTCTGCGGCAACGCCCATGCCGATAATGCCGATCAAATTTTCAGATCCCGCTCTTTTGTTGTTCTCTTGAACACCCCCATCCAGTAGTGGCCATACTTTGATTCCACGACGGATATAGAGGCCCCCAACACCGGCAGGGCCATAGAAAGGGTTTGAGGCAAAACTGAGCAGATCTACACCCAGTTTCTGAACATCGATCGGGACAACCCCCACAGAGTCTACAGCGTCCGTATGAAAGAGCACTTTCTTCTCTTTGGTGATCTGGGATATCTCTTCGATGGGTTGGATGGTCCCAATTTCGTTGTTGCTGTGCATGATTGACACGAGGATGGTCTCATCCTTGATGGCCTTAGCGACATGATCGGGGTTTACACGACCGTATTCATCCACGGGAACAGAGGTGACATGATAATCCATCATTTTCAACCGACGAAGGCTCCGGAGAATCACATTGTGTTCGACGTTAGAGGTGACAATATGGTTACCCTTGTTAGAATGAGCGAAGGCCACCCCTTTAACGGCCAGATTCACCGATTCCGTACCCCCGGATGTGAACACGACCTCTTTTGGAATAGGACTGTTGATCAACCGGGCCACGGACTCACGGGCGGCGTTCAAGGCCTCGGCCGCCTTATCGCCGATTTTGTGCTGACTGGAAGGATTGCCATAATTCATCTTGATGGCTTCGATCATGGCCTCCTGAACTTCAGGCAAAACAGGCGTGGCTGAAATATGATCCAGGTTAATAATCTTCATGTCGCAGTTTCCTCCAAATCTAACGCATGTTCCCTCTATACCTCCAACGTACAACCCTTACAGAAAGTATTGCCTTCAGGAATTTCCGTATCACAATAGGGGCAGTAACATTTTTCACCGTGGCTTTGGTCCGGTTTTTCCTCGCCATCAGCCTTCACTTTGGGCTTTCCGGCCTTTCGATCTTCATAATCTTTGATGGCCATTTGTAGGGCATCGGCCCCCAAATTGGAACAGTGAAGTTTGTTTTTCGGGAGGCCTTCCAGGGCCTCGGCTACATCCTTATTGGTAATCTGTTTCGCCTCATCAAGGCTTTTGCCTTTCGCGATTTCGGTCAGCATACTGGAGACGGCGATTGCAGCGCCGCATCCGAAGGTCTGGAATTTAATATCTTTAATGTGCTCCTCTTCAATTTTGAGGTAGATGGTCATCATATCTCCACATAAAGGATTTCCAAGCTCTCCGACACCATCAGCATCATCTAATACGCCCACATTTTTAGGGGTTTTAAAATGTTCCATAACCGTTTTGGAATACATGACAATTCCCTCCGTTCAGCAAATTTGTAATAAATTAATCATTTATTTTCTTTAGTAAAGCAATGAACATAAAAATTAAGCCTTGATTGGTCTCAAATACCCGCCCATATATCGTCAAATTGAGTATCAGACGGCGTCAAATTTTCGACAACATCTATGATCAAGAAAAGGCTTAGATTCATAACCTTTTTTTCAGATAATGGCAAGATTATATAAATAAGAGCCAGAAGGCGGGCTGGCTGTAAAAGCTAATTTTCACAACCGGCAGGTGCAAGACAAAAAAGGTATCTTTAAATGCATTGTACCTTGTGCCCTTAATCATATGCCTTAGAGTTTTATCCTTTTTCACAAACGCTTAATAGAAAAGGCACGCGTTTCGTGTATTAAAATGAACAGAAGCCGAGATAAACTTCGAGGTTTATAGGAGCTAAAAGCCTGGTTCTCTTTTGGTGAAGACGACTGAATGCCTTACGCTCTCCTGATGACTGGCTGGTCGTACGGAGGTAAATGGATTGAACTATCTAATATAATTATGTTTTTTGTAAATCTCGGGCGAATAATAACAACGCCTTGTCTCGGCCGAATCATGTCTCGAAAGAACCTCTCTTAACCCTTTCAAATGGCACGGTAATTGCATTTTTCAAAATCGTAAACCCATATTCAAAGAATCACAAGGCCGTTTTTAGACGGTCAATAGATAGATAAAGATGGAGGGGGAATCGATGAAAGCTTATGTTATGGAAAATAGTTCTCAGGAAAAATGGCTAGAATCAGGCCTTCCCTTTGAAGAATATTACAGCGTAGAAATCCCACTAGATGGGCTCGAATTCCTTCATCAATTTAAAATTTGGAATATTGATCAAGGGACCTTATGTGTTGTGGTTAAGGAGGAATCAAAAATTTTGACATGCATCAGGGTTGGGGAGACCATTAAAATGAAATATTACATTCTAAATCCTGCCTATCCCCCCAAATATATCCCAACGAAGATCAGGCATATCACCAGAGAAGATCAAGGACGATTTAAAGGACATGTCGTCATCGGTTTGGACATCTTAGAGGATTCGACAGAAAAGAACATTCATTAAGCGAAACCTATTTGACTCTTCACAAAAAAGCCCCGACCACTGGCCGGGGCTTTTTTATATTAGGTTCTTCTCCAATTTAGTTGGAGAAGAGGGTCCAAGGATTCAAGGGGTCAAGGATTCAAGTGTCTGTTTTCAATCGATTTAAAAGCAAATTGAAGTTCATTAATTACAAAAACTAATTACCCTTTTTAACCTTAAACATTGCGCTCTGAGATAATACAAGGCTCCAGATAATATTATTCACTTTAACGATCTTATATTTTCTCTAAAGGTAATATATAAAGCCTAGATATAATACAATGTTGTGCTACGTTAATGCGATTTTAATTATTATGTTTTTCACTCGAACCCTTGACCCCTGGAATCCTGGAACCCTGATCATCGATCAACTAATTTGGAGATGATCCTT
>JAQYVK010000207.1 GCA_030145585.1 Desulfatiglandales bacterium
TCGATAACCACTTTCAAAAACCGAATCGAGTCGGCACCATCCAAGACCCTGTGATCAATGCAAAGCACGATAGGCATCAGAAGTCGTGGGACGATTTCGTGTCCTTTATCTCCACCCTCTCTGACAACCGGTTGCAAGCTGGCCGATCCCATCCCCATGATGGAGACCTGGGGGTAGTTGATGATCGGGGCAAAGAATCCCCCGCCCATAGGCCCCACATTGGTGATCGTAAATGTTCCCCCTTGCATCTCTTCTAAGGTCGCCTTCCGCTCTCGGGTTCTGTTCACCAGATCAGTCAGTTCAATGGCGAGTTCCGTGATGCTCTTGCGGTCAACATCTCGAATGACCGGGACAATCAGACCATTTTCAGCATTCACTGCCACGCCCAGATGATAATAATGTTTGATAATGATCTCACCGGCGCGGGTATCGAAAGAGGCATTGAAGTTGGGATATGTTTTTAGTGCCGTGGCTGCAGCTTTGAGGGCGAAGACGGTCAGGGTCAGCTTGCCCCCTTTGGCTTCGATTTCCGCTTTGTGTTTCCGGCGAAAGGACTCCAATTTGGTGATGTCCACCCAATCCTGGTTGTGCACATGCGGGATCTGTGACCAGGCAAGGGACATCTGTTTGGCCGTTGCTTTGCGGACAGAACGGACGGGCACCTTCTCCACGGGCCCCCATTTGGAAAAATCAGGCAAAGGGGGTACCGTCCCGATCAATTGGATCCCCGGTTCTTCCGCGGGAATCGCGGGAACCTGATCCCCGGAAACCGGGGCGACCTGTTCCTTTTTGTCACCGGAATCAGAATAGGCCCGAACGTCTTCAGCAGTCACCAATCCCCCGGGCCCGCTTGGAGTAACTTGTTGAAGATCGACACCGAGTTCTCTTGCAAGACGCCGTGTCGCGGGGGAGGCCGGCACCGGCCCTTTGTCCTTTGTAACGGTCGGCTGTTGGGAAACGGCCGCTTCCGGTTTAGGGGCCTTTGCTTTTTTCTCGGAAACCGCCTCCGGAACCGCTTCAGCGTCACCGTCTCCACTGAAAGTCATGAGCACATCTCCCACCTTGATCGTGTCGCCCGGGTTGACGAGAATCTCCTTGACGGTGCCTGTGTAGGGAGAGGGAATCTCAACAGCCGCTTTGTCCGTCTCCACCTCCAGAATGGGATCTCCTTCTTTTACCTCATCACCCACCGAGACGAGCACAGCGAGGACTTCACCCTCATGAATACCTTCTCCCAGATCAGGCAGTTTGAACGTATGGGCCATAAGTTTTCTCCTTCCTCTAAGAACTCATTACCTTTCTTGCAGCCCGCAAGATCCGATGGACATTTGGTAAATATGCATTTTCCCTGCTGAACAGGGGGATGATGATATCGAAGCCGGTGACCCGGGCAACCGGAGCCTCCAGATAATAAAAAGCCTTCTCCACAAGCCGGGAAACGATTTCTGCGCCTGGTCCCAAGGTCCGGGGTGCTTCATGGACGACGAGGGCGCGACCTGTCTTCTGCACGGATTCTACGAACAAGGTGTCATCCATCGGTGAGATGGTCAATAGATCGATGACGTCCGTCTCAATCCCGTCTTTTTCCTGTAGCGTCTCAGCCGCTTGCAGGGTGGGGCGCATCATGGCGCCATAGGAAATCATGGTGAGGTCTTTTCCTTCCTTCACGCGCTGGGATTGCCCGATAGGCATGGTCTCCTCTTCTTCAGGGACCTCTTCCCGGAAGGCCCGGTAAATGGCCTTTCCCTCATAAAATATAACAGGGTCCGGGTCGCGAATGGCACTAACTAAAAGGGCCCTGGCATTCCGAGGACCGGACGGAATGACCATTTTGAGCCCTGGAATATGGGACCAGAAGGTTTCGCGGCTCTCCGAATGATGCTCCAAGGCCCGGACACCGCCCCCATAAGGGGTGCGGAGCACCATGGGGACTTGAAACCTTCCCTGGGATCGCCAGCGAAGGCGGGCGGCGTGGTTTTCTATTTGATGGAAATTGTGATAACTAAAGCCGGAGAATTGGATTTCACAGACCGGTCTCAGGCCATAGAGGGCCATGCCGATGGACATCCCTACGATGCCGGATTCCGCCAGTGGGGTGTCTACTGACCGGTCTTCACCAAATTCCTGGACAAGACCATCAGTGACCCGGAAGACACCCCCGTCAAGACCGACGTCTTCACCCAATATTATGACACGGTCATCCTTTTCCATCTCCTGTCGCAAGGCCATATTCAGGGCCTGGACCATGGTCACTTTAGGCATGATTCCCCTCCTTCCCGATCTCCGCCAATTCTTCCTCGAACTCCTTCCGTTGCTGCTCAGTGTATGGCGGGAGCTCCTCATAGGCATGGTTGAACATATCCATGGGTTCAATCGTCTTTTTCATCATGGCCTCAGCATTATCGACGGCCCCTTGGATTTCTGCTTTAACATCTTCTTCCAAGGTATTGATTTTTTTGTCTGAAAGGATCCCTTTATCGATCAGGTATTTTTGAAAGCGAATGATAGGATCTCGTTTCTTCCAGGCATTGACCTCTTTGTCCGTGCGGTAGCGTTTCGGGTCATCCGCCGTGGTATGCATCATCATTCGATAAGTGACATTCTCGATCAGCGTGGCGCCTTCACCGGCTCGAGCGCGATCGATCGCCTCTTTTGATGCAGCATAAACGGCCAGGATATCGTTTCCGTCCACCTGGATGCCTGGGATATCATATGCGAGGGCCTTCTGAGCCAGGGTTTTAGAGCGGGTCTGTTTTGAGCGCGGCACCGAGATGGCCCACTGATTATTTTGACAAATAATTATTACCGGCGCCTGGTATACACCCGCAAAATTGAGTCCTTCATGAAAATCCCCCTCGGATGTCCCACCATCTCCCAAAAAGGCCATGGCCACGTCATCTTTCTGACGGTATTTCATGGCCCAAGCTATGCCGAGGGCATGAAGGACTTGGGAGGCCACCGGAATAGCAACAGGAAGGTCGTTGTGTTCTTTTTCATCCGGCCATCCTTCGTTATAACCACCGTAAGCAAGTATGACGCTTTCCATGGCCTTCCCGCGCCAGAGTTCCGCCGCCATCTCGCGAAAAGAGGGCGCCATCCAGTCTGTATCACGAAGAGGAGCCACGGCGCCCAATTGAGATGCTTCCTGCCCCGTTATGGGTGCAAAGGTCCCGATACGGCCCTGTCTCTGCAAACTCAAGAGCCGCTCATCGAATCTCCTACCCAGAACCATGGCCCTGTGCAGTTTGAGCAGTAGCTCTTCCGGAATATCCGGTTCAAGGGTTTTGTCCAGTTGCCCCTTTTCATTGAGAATGGATAGGGATTCGACCTTTGAAGGGATAGTGATTTTTTTTCTGGGCATTTTTAACTCCTCCTTGGATCTGGCGAGAGGTAAACTGAATGTCATTTAATAAAATCTAACAATTTATATTTCCTTTGCCACTTCTATTCAAGAAAAGGGTTAATTGGTGCCTGTCAAGACACATCCATCACAAGTAATCATTTTCCATTCATGAGTATGGATTCAATGATTTCCGCGACTATTAATATAACAATAAGATTCTGCTAAAACCTGAGTGTTTTAATAAAACAAAAAATGTTTAACGTGGCAAGGATAATTCAAAGCATAAAATTTAAAAACGGGATAAATTGTAGGTTTTCACCCAAATAACACCCAATTTAGGTTACCGGTCTCTGCTGAAAAGATTTGACCTCAAGTATTGATGCGTTCTACAGTTAAATAATGAGGCTGTCGGAAAACGTCCATCTGCTGCGTTACCCTCATCCCTCGTCACTGCGGCGTATAAATGGGGCGCAAGGCCCAGGGCGCATGGCTCAGGGAAAATTTTACACTGCTTCTTACCCCTTGCGCCTTAAGCCTTGTGCCTTAAGCCCTTTACATACGCCTCATTCCTCGGGATTTCGTCCCGCAGGTTTCTGCGGGATGGGCATTTTCCATCAGCCTCTCAGAAACCGGTTTTTCGACAGTCTCGATGGTCCCTATAAAGTATCGGTCCATCCCAAATTGTCTTTCCACCATAGACAAATTCATACTCTTCTATAGCCTTGATATTGGGCTAGGTTAACACTGTTTATCCTCTTCAAGGTGTGAAGGTTGGGCCCGGTTTTTCCTTGACAAAAATGAGGTTAGCGGGTAAATACGCAACCACTGTTGGCCCTTAAAACATTATTAAATCAAACTGTTGGCAAAGAGGATTCCCCATGGAAAATAAAGATCACTCCTCTGAAAATCCTACGATAGGATCCCTTTTCTCCGCTCTTCCCGACCGCCTCTCATCCTATGTTTCTGAATTGGTCTCGAAACCGTTCCAAAGCGGACTGGTCTATTTTCTTGCCGGCCTCCTACCCTCCCTTCTCATTGGTTGGATACTTTTCCCCATGGCCCTTTATTCCAAGCAGATGCAGCCGGTCAATTTCAGCC
>JAQYVK010000208.1 GCA_030145585.1 Desulfatiglandales bacterium
AGATCCACTTAGTTCAACAATTTGATGAGAAGGAGATAAAATGATGAAATCGATCAAAAAGAAAATGATGGTATTAGCCGTAATTTTTTCTGTTGTAATCGCCATACCAGTTATGGGCCTGTCGGCAGATTACCCAAGCAAGCCTGTAAAGATCATCATTCCCTGGGGTGTCGGGGGCGGCACGGATATGCTCGTCAGGTCAATGATGTCTTTTATGCCCAGCTACTTTCCACGGCCCATGGTGGTCATCAACAAACCAGGAGGGGGAGGTACTATTGGAACCACCTTTGCCCTGAATGCCAAACCCGACGGTTACACGATCTGCATTAACGGCTGGGGTCCATTTGTTACACAACCCTCACTCAAGAAGCTTCAGTATTCCGAGAAAGACTATATCCCTGTGATTCAGCTCAGCAACATTCCGAGAATCCTCAGCGCCTACCCGACAATGCCCTATAACAACATGAAGGAATTCATGGCATATGCAAAGGCAAATCCTGGAAAGGTCAAGGCGGGTGTTGCGGCCGTCGGCACGACGGGACATCTGGCCATGGTCCAGCTTGAGCAAGACTTTGGCGTCGAGTTTACTCAAATTCCTCAGGGAGGCGGAGGACCGCAGAAGGTGGCTCTGCTCGGAGGTCATGTGGACGCTGCGCCCCTGGTCGCCTCCGAAGCCGGCCCATTCATAAAATCAAAGCAACTCAAGGCCCTGGGCATCATGGACAGCAAGCGAATGGCTGACCTGCCTGATATCCCCACCTTGGCTGAACAGGGGTATCCGATTGAAAGCTATGTGGCTTTTCATGTTGCCGTACCGACGGGAACGCCCCCGGACAGAATCAAGGTCATTCATGATGCCTTCAGGAAAGTTCTGGATGATAAAGGCTTCCAGAAGATCGCCAAAAAATTGAACATCCGCATAGACTATGAAGATGGAGAGCAGTCAAGAGCGAAACTGGAAAAATTCAGAAAATTGTATGCGGATATCGTAAAAGAACTCGGCATAGAAAAGAAGTAAATGACATTTAATTTAAAGGCCTGAGAAAAGATCCTGGCCGGGCTGAAATGTCTCGTTTTCATCGATGTCCCGGCCAGGATTGGCCATTTAAAATCCCATTCCATCAGAGGCGAAATCGAAATGATTAAAAAAGAGGAATATTATATTTCCATTCTCCTGTGTGTTTTTGGGTTATTTGTCTTTTTTTGGAGCAATAACATCCCTCTGATGGTTGCCGTTGAAAAGGGCTCTGTCGTCAACGCCAGGTTCTTTCCGAAACTGATGGGTTCCACTATGGTCTTTCTCAGTTTCATTATGGCCTTTGAAAACTTCTTGCAACAACGTTCCCGGGTGTCTGAAGAGTTTGGAAAAGATGATGCTGAAAAGGAGGAAGGGGAAAAATGGGGTCGGTGGGCCGTTTTGGGATTGATTTGTATCATTTATTATTTCCTCTTCCAGCCACTCGGTTTTCTTCTATCCTCATTCCTATTTATACTCGCTTTGTTAATCTTTCTCGGAACCAGGAAGTGGTATGCCCTTCTGTTTCTTTCCGCGCTGGTTCCATTTTGCATCTATATCCTTTTTAACACCATCCTTGGTGCGTATTTACCCGAGGGGCTGTTATATTTCTAGTTACACTTCATAGGAGAAGGAAAGTATGCCTTTTGTTGAGCAACTGGCGCAAGGATTTGTAGATATTTTCCATCTGTCGAATATTTTGGCCATCACTATAGGTGTCCTTACAGGTATCTCAGTAGGTGCGCTGCCGGGTCTGACTGCCACAATGGCTGTTGCCATAATGACACCAATTACTTTCTCGCTTTCCCCTGATATTGGTATCAATCTACTCCTGGGTGTTTTTGTGGGAGGCATCTATGGGGGATCCATTCCTGCTATACTGCTCAGGACACCCGGTACGCCCTCAGCCATCGCTACCCTCCTTGACGGTTATCCGATGACACAAAAGGGTCAGGCAGGCCAGGCCCTTTATATGGCTTTGTTTGCATCCGTTTGTGGAGGAATTATTAGCGCTCTCGTTTTGATGACTGTGGCACCCCAGTTGGCCAAAGTGGCTCTGAAATTCGGTCCGGCCGAGTATTTTGGGCTGACCATATTCGGGATAAGTATCATCTCCTCGGTTGCAGGAAAAAGAATGGTGAAAGGGTTGATCACCGGCATATTTGGAATTTTACTCTCGATTGTGGGGATGGATTGGGTCACCGGTGTGCCCAGATTTACGTTTGGGAGCACCGATATGTTAGGAGGTTTTAGCCTAATACCGGTCTTGATAGGTGTTTTTGCAGCATCGGAAGTCTTTCATCAGACGCAACACACTATTGTTAAAGGGGCTACCGCGTTCAGGGCTCAAATCGATAAGACTTACATCCGGTTCCGTGAGATGAAACAATACTTGGTCACGATCATTCGCTCCGGCCTTATTGGTACTTTCATCGGGATCGTCCCCGGTACGGGAGGTCCCATCGCTGCTTTCCTCGCCTATTCCGAAGCAAAACGATTCTCAAAACATCCTGAAAAATTTGGAAAAGGTGCCCCTGAAGGGGTCGCCGCGGCTGAATCTGCAAACAATGCCACCACCGGCGGCACATTGGTTCCTATGCTAACCTTGGGCATTCCAGGGGATGCGGTCACGGCCGTCTTAGTCGGAGCTTTCATGATACAGGGCCTTCAGCCCGGCCCCCTTCTCTTTGTGCAGCACGGACGAACCGTGTTCGCGCTTTTTGCCGGACTTTTTGTAGCGAATATAATCCTTTTCATTATTGGTGTTCTGGGACTACGCTACTTTGCTAAGGCGGCTAATGTTCCCTCCAGGATACAGGCCCCTATCATACTCTTACTCTGCTTTGTTGGTTCTTATACTGTTGCCAACAGTATGGTAGATGTGGGTATGATGTTGGCTATGGGAGTGGTTGGCTATTTCATGAGGAAATACGAATTCCCAGGGGCGCCTTTGGTGATCGGTTTGATTTTGGGCCCTATTGTTGAGAAATCACTCCGTCAATCTCTCACCACGTCGCACGGTGATTGGATGATATTTCTCCAGAGCCCGATTTGCGCCATCTTCTTATTCTTGACGTGCGTTTCCATTCTTTGGCCAATTATAAAGCAGAGGCGAGAGAGGCGGAAATAGCGGGCTTCTCTTCTTTGGCACTAAAAAGTAAAAGATGTTGGCATTATAAGGAGTAGATAAGCATTTCAAAGCGTCCAAGGTAAAAACATTCAGTAAACTGACTTAATAAATGACTCATAATTTTAAATTCTTTTGTAATTCATCACGGTGACATTATGGAAAAATTAAACAGTTCCCTTTTGCACCTCTATCGACAGATAGAGGACTTTCTCAGAGAAGAAATCGCTTCAGGAAATTTCAAAGAGGGAGATCTCATCCCCTCGGAACAGGAATTGGCCAAGAAATATGGGGTGAGTCAGGGTACGGTCCGAAAGGCGGTACTTAACCTGACAGACAAAGGCCTCCTCTACCGCAAACAGGGGAAGGGGACCTTTGTGGTCTTTCCGAAACAGGACAGGGGTCGTTACCGCAACTTTCGCTTTGTGGAGGGGCTCGACTCGGAACTTGTCAATGTAAATGTGGCCTTTCTCAACATAGGCGTCGTCACTGCCGATTCGCACATTGCGCAGAACCTACAGATCGGAAAAGGCACAAATGTCATTAGGCTCGAGCGCATGGGCAAAATGGCAGACGATTCCCTTTTGCACACACTCTCCTACCTTCCGAAAAGGCTCTACAAGGGCCTCGAAAAATATACTGTTGAAGATTTTTTGAGAAATACCCTTTGGAAATTGCAAGATATCTATTTTGGGATCAGAATTGAAAAACGTGAGGAGTTTATCTCTGCCGTCCCGGCCGACCCTGAGTTGGCTCGAATCTTTGAGACCGAGCCTGGGAGTCCCCTACTTCGCATCGAAGTTAAACTCACCTCTTTTTCAGGAGATATTGTGGAGTACCGTCTATCCCATTGTAAACTCGGCCATCTGAAGTTCTACGTGGCCTAAAAAATTAGCTGAAGAAAGTGCCAATCGAGACCACCACAACGATTCCCGTTAAAATATACCCTTTCAACGACGAACAAATCCTCCATGATCTCAATGTTTGACATTCCATTCCCCGGCAACATTCTGAATTCTTTGTTATAGACCCCGGTACTGGCTCCATTGTATCATAAAGCGCCTCGGATTTTAGTGACATTTTATGGGAGAATCAAGATCCTTTATTATACTCTGGGACTGGCATAAAAATCCCTCTAAATGGATCATGAACTCCTCCTTCACATCTGGTGTAGATTGGTGTAGGATTCTGAGCAATGTCGGAAGGATTTATTAGAATAAATATAGAAAAGCTTCAAGTGTTGAAGCAGGGGGGTGACCTGTTCCGTAGAAACTGGTTACCCATGGTGGGTTATGCACTGATCATTTCGGTCGCCGGCCTATTACTGGTCACACCCCTCTCCGCATGGATTCTGAACCGGTTGGCCGCCCGAAGCGGCGAATTCATCGTGGGCAACCACGAATTGGTCGGCTGGCTGCTCTCCCCCACAGGCCTCCTATACCTTCTTCTGATCGCCTCCGTGGCTTTGATGGGCCTGGTTCTACATGTGGTTGGCCTCATATGGATAGCAGAATCCGTCGGAAAGAAAGGCTTTCTGAGTACAAGGGAAATCCTACGCAGAGTCCTCGCCGCCATTCCCAACCTCTTTCGCTTCTGTCTCGCGGTATTCGTGGTCTGTGTGATCTGCTTATTGCCATTGGCCATGGGGATCGGGGCGGTTTATCTGCTGATGCTGAGCGCCCATGACATCAACTACTACCTGACCGTCCAGCCTGCGTCGTGGCAATGGGCGCTGGTATTGTGCGGATTTTTGAGTCTCCTCTGGGCTTGTGCGGCCGGGTACCTGCTTCTGCGGTGGATTTACGCATTGCCCCTATGGCTTGACGGTTTTCGTCCGCTCCGTCGTGTCTTTCGGAAAAGTTGGGAGACGACCCGCGGATCTTTCTTCACCCTATTTCGGGTGATCGGTGCCTGCCTGCTCATCTGGTTCCTG
>JAQYVK010000209.1 GCA_030145585.1 Desulfatiglandales bacterium
AAGTCCAAAGAGTCCGTGAACGGGAGGCGGGTTTCTGCAAGGCTTCGGCGGGAGACTATGGCGAGAAACTGCAAAAGGAATTCAGGCGTTTTGTACCGAAGCATCCCTTGTCTGGGTCGCTGTCATGGATGCGGAATAACATGAGACCGTTTGTAGATGGGCTAATTGCGCCCCAGGTTGCCCCAATCCCCAGTGATCCGGCAGCCCTTAGCCGTCATGTCAAAGAGACTGCTTATTTCCTGCGAGCCGACGCAGTGGGTGTATGTGAACTCCCCTCTTACGCGGTCTACAGCCATAAGTATGATTTCCAGGATCCGGACGGAGGTGAGACACCAATTGAATTGGATCACAAATATGCCATCGCTGTGCTGATTGACCAGGACTATAGAACATCCCAGGCTTACTCGGGAAGCGACTGGATAAGCAATGCCATGAGCATGATGTCCTATGCCACATCAGGGTTCATCGCAATTATCCTTGCCGAGTACATACGAAGACTCGGGTATCCCGCCAAGGCCCATTATGCCCCTTTTTACGATATAGTGCTTCCTCCGATCCTTCTTTTGTCCGGACTGGGTGAAATGAGCAGGATAGGAGATTCCGTTCTCAACCCCTTTCTCGGGCCACGCTTTAAGGGTGCCGTCGTAACAACGGACCTTCCCCTAATGCCCGACAAACCCATTGACTTTGGGCTCCAGGATTTCTGCACAAAATGCAAGAAGTGTGCGCGTGAATGCCCCAGTGGCGCCATAAGTGATGGCAATAAGGAGATATACAACGGCTATGAGAAATGGCCCGTCGACAAAAAGAAGTGTACCGGCATGAGGGTTGGAAATCAGCAGGGGTCCGGATGCGGCACCTGTATCAAGGTCTGTCCCTGGAGCAAGCCCTATACCCCGTTCCACAGGTCGGTAAATTGGACGATGAGGCACTCAGGAATGGCACGGAGATTTGGGATATGGGGTGACGATCTTTTAGGTTATGGAAAGCCTGATTACAATAACAAGTGGTGGTATGACCTCGAAGACGTAGAGGGAGACGGTGTTCTGAGTACCCCTAAGAATGAAAAAAGCGAGTTTGAAGAACGATAATCAGAAAACCACAAAAAAGAATGAACCACTTATCTTCACTAATTATCACTAAAACCAAAAAAAGACCGAAGTCTGAAGGTACCGAAAAACATTATCACGAAAACACCCGCCGACGCTGGCCCACCCTTGGTGTGCTGGCTTTGGCGGGCAGGCGAAAGAGAGAAAACACGAAACCCAACTTAATTTTTTTTTCTGACACGATTAACAAGATCATTTGGTTTAATAATCAATTTCAGCAGGAGTGTTTAACATTCCCGCAAGGCGGGAGTTCAATCCTGCCTTGCAGGATTGAAGAAAGGGATATGGCCTTGAAAGAATAATGAACTCGTTCATTATTTCTTCAAAGGACATTTCCCTATATGTTAAACAATCCTTTCGCCGCTGTTTAACTATATCTTGTATATCCAGTTAATCCTGTCTAAATAAATTTCCCTTTTTCGTCCTTTCGTGCTTTCGTGATTAAATCAGTTTTGGATTTTAACATCTTGCCCGCCATCACTATGGCGGGTTGTCATTTCGATAAAGGAGTTTTCACTTGGTTTTGGATAGAAAGATTGCGTTTATCAATTTAGATGACGGCGCCATAGAAATTTCACCCATCGACCCAACGCTTCGCAGAAAATATCTAGGCGGAAGGGGGATCAACATGGCGCTCCTTTCCAAATACTACTCTTCTGATCTGGATCCCTTCTCACCCCGAAACCCCCTCATCTTTGGAGCCGGTTTGCTTTCGGGAACCCTCGGTTTTGGTTCTCGCGTTAGTATTACCTCCAAATCACCTGAATCGGGTCATCTCGGAGATGCCAATATGGGGGGTGAATTTGGGGCCGAAATGGTGAAGGCGGGTGTGAGCCATCTCGTGATTACGGGCAAGAGTCCAAGACCGGTCTTCCTGTTCATAAAAAACGGCGACATCATGATTCGGGATGCTCAAAAACTGATGGGTCTCGATACCATTGAAGTTCAAAAAAAAATCCGTGCCGACATGGAGGATGACAAGGTCCAAATAGCCTGCATTGGTCAGGCCGGGGAGAACCTGGTGAGGTTTTCTGCGATTCGGTCCGGCCTTAAAAGCGCCGCGGCAAGAACCGGCATGGGCGCTGTCATGGGTTCCAAGAATCTAAAGGCTGTAGTCGTCCGGGGTAACATGGACATAAGGGTTCCCGACCCTGAAAAATATTTGAGGGCCTACCACCGACACCTTAAGAAACTGATGGATACAAAATGGGTGCATGCCCTTGGGACTAACGGGACCCCTCTTTTATTCCGTCCCGCCAACACCCTTGGGCTACTGAGTGTCAACAACAATCAACTCACCTCCCTCGGTGAAAAAAGTCATCTGTTGGAGGCAGAAGCCCTTGACGCCTTTTCTACGGGAATGGTGTCCTGTTTTGCCTGCCCTATCCACTGCCGCCATCGGTTTTCCATCAAAGAAGGAAAGTATAAAGGAATCAACGGAGAGGGCCCGGAATATGCCTCCATCGGTTCTCTGGGGGCCAAATTGGGGAACCTGGACCTTGAGAGTGTCCTATATCTGGTGGACCTCTGCAATCGCTACGGACTCGACACCATCTCAACAGGCACCTATATAGCATGGGTCATGGAACTGTATCAACGGGGTATCATTGACCGGGAAATAACAAAAATTTCCTTGAATTGGGGCGACATCGGGAGCATCGAGGAACTGATTCATCTCATTGCCCAAAGGAAGAATTTTGGAGACATTATCGCAGAAGGGGCCTATGCGAAAGATTCATTGGGGAAAGCCTCCCATGATTATCTCCTGCGAATAAAGAACTTCCCCATCGAAATGACCGACGAGAGGGTCATCAAGAGTTTTGCACTGGGGATGGCTACCTCATCACGGGGAGCATGCCATATGAGAAGCCGTCCCTCCTTGGACGTGCTCGGACTTCCCGAGGACGTCCTGGAAAAGCTCTATGGTGGTCCGGTGAGCAATAAATATTCATCCTATAGGGGAAAGGGGCGGATGGTCTGGTGGCATGAACGTCTCAACGCAGTCTGTGATGCCTTGGGATACTGCCGCTTCGCATCGGTTTTTTCGAGTCCCCATGCCCTCCAATATCAACAGTTTTCAAAGCTGATTTTGCTTGCCACCGGTATCCATTTGACACCGAAAGCGCTGAGAGACACAGGGGAGAGAATTTATACGTTGGAAAGGATGATGTTGATCAAGGATGGGCTTTCCCGAAAAGACGACACCCTTCCCGCCCGATACTTTGACGAACCGGTCCCGGAAGGTCCTGCACAAGGGGAGTTCATTTCAAGAGATAAATTTAATGAAATGCTGGATGAATATTATCGCCTTCATGGCTGGGACAAAAATGGCGTACCGACAAAGCGTACATTGCAAAGATTGGACATCGAGATATGAAGATAAAGGTGAATAAGAAAAAATGCAGTGGATGTCATCTGTGTGAGATGGTCTGCTCGCTCTCTCATATAGGCGCAATCAATATAGAGAAATCGGCCATTCGTATTCGGAAGGATGATTTAGGCACCAGCCTTAACACACCGACCTTTTGCCTTCAATGTAAAGACATGAAATGCATCGAGGGAGAACATGTCCAGGAGGGATTGGAAAAAAGGAAATTCTTCTGGGACAAAGAAAGGGCTGAACGATGTCCTTTTGACGCCGTAATGGTTTTTGACGATCAGGCCTACCATTGTGATCTCTGCGGGGGAAACCCGCAATGCACGAAAGTCTGCACACCCAAAGCTCTCCGATATAATCGGAGAGGAGCGCCAGGCACCTCCGGTGCCGCTTGAGGAGCCCCGCCTCTGGCGGGATTGAGGAGCGTCCTTTCGGACTTGAGGAGCAGGCCGGTTGCAAAAAATTAAGCATTAACAACCGGCACTTGAGGAGCGCTACGCTTGAGGGTTAAAAGAGTAGTCCAAGGGTCGAAAAGAAAAGAATATTTGGACGTAGATTATTACTACAGTAGTCAGAATCCAGAAGTCAGGAGCCAGAATAAATGCTTAAGATGCCCTCAGCCTGTCCCGCCATAGTTTTCAAACGACGGCGGAAGAGGGCCTCGATTCCGCGAAGCGGGATTGAGTAGTGGGATAAATCTTTAAGGAGAGAAAGAGCTTGCTCATTATCTAATTAAATAATTATCACACAATCTTAAACGTCTGCCTGCCCGGCATAGCTTCAGCGACGACGGGTGCCTGTCTGCGTGGGTCTGTGGCTAAGAGAATTAAAAATCTGTGAAATCTGCGTGTTTCGTGAAACGAAACCTGCGTCCAAAATGTTTTTTTAGTGTAGATAAGTGAAGATTAGTGGTTAAAGTTTTTTTTCGCCTGTCCGCCGTTCGCTCTGCGCCATGCGCTTTGCGCTCTGCGTTTATACCGCTCACTGTTCTTTCGAAAACCACTCCGGCTTGCGTGTATGCCTTGGATTTTTGGTATAGAAGACATCGTCCATATAAAAAGCCAGCCTTCTGGCAAGGGCATTCCTTCCTGAAAAAAATCTAACTATACTGTGATAAAAGGAACTCGGTTTTGAGTATGGGCAGACAGCCATACAAATGGCACAGTCGGTACCAAGTTTTACCCAGTGCTGATAGCAGGTTTCCATGTTGCTTTGCCACTTGAATACGCCTCTTATTTGCTTTTTGTTACCGGACTCAAGCGATCCGGATGGGCAGTTTTCTGCACATTTTTTACAGAATTGACAGAAATGCTGAACGCCAAAATTAACAGGCG
Source organism: Desulfatiglandales bacterium (assembly GCA_030145585.1). Taxonomy (GTDB): domain Bacteria; phylum Desulfobacterota; class DSM-4660; order Desulfatiglandales; family HGW-15; genus JAQYVK01. The sequence continues at coordinate 4,821 of JAQYVK010000209.1, forward strand.
GATCTTCGATGAGCGGAAGATCGGTCGTCACAGCCGCAAGCCTTACTCTGGGACCATGCTCAGGTGTGATAATCAGGCCGAGTCTCCCAAGCTCACCTATACCTGCATCATGAGCAAGAGCGGGGTTTATTACTTGATAATTGCCGTCGATGTGGGCCCTGGCTTTATACCCAAGTTCGGTTATATAAGTGGCAAGGCATATCCCAATGTCTGCTATTTTCATGTACTTTACTGCCGACTCCGTCGAACTCGGAGAGAGGGGAGCACTGTGGACCATTTCGTGCTCCATCTCGATTGAAAAGACGATAGCATACTTGTGATCCGGTTCAAGTTTTTGTCCCCAGTCATCGAGCCGGCGCCCGGCGTGGGTGTAGACATGATAATCTTTCAACCGTGTCATTCTTACATCTAAGGCTCCAAGATATTTGCCAAAGCCCTTAATACGATTAGTCGCTTCCTCGGCTGTTATTTCCATCGGTTCATTAATCGGACTACCGGGATCTGCCAGATGGTTGAATTTCTCTATGTATTTGAATACTGACTGGAAATAACGGGAATCGAGTGGATGGGCGTGGATTCCCCCCGGGTCTCCAACGGACGGCAGCTCACGGAGGTGATCATCAAACTTTTTCATGTCGGGATTAAGGTTGGAATAATATTCTTTGTATTGCCAAGTGTCGCTGCCTAACTCCATGCGGCCAAAAATGACATCGCGTTCATCATACCGTTCACAAAGCGATGGTTCGATTTTAAGGGGATGTGTTTTGCCGATGGGCAGGGAAAGGATAAAAGCTCCAAGCAATACCGCCGACCATGCAGTACAAGTAATCAGGAGCGTCTGTGTTGGAAAAACATACCCGGACCCAAACCATATACCGGCAAATATGGCTGCAAATAATAGAGCTACATGCCCTGCATGTCTTTCCCGTTCTATGTATGAAGTTACAGCGAATCCGAGTAATCCAATAATAAAAAATATGCCGGATAAAATAAAAAAAAGTTGCATATTAGCCTGATTGAACGAAAGTTGAGGGTGCCCCTCGAAGGTGAACCCGACCAAAGGTCAGGATTGGTTAAGGACCTTTCTGAATCGGTTACGTTTACTGTCTAAAAAGCTTAAGATATCCAGCATGGCTGGATCTCAGTCCCACGTAGTGGGTAAAGCCTTTTAAAGAAACTATGAGCTTGTTCATAGTTTCATCAAAAGCTTTTCACACAATCTTAAGCGGATCGCATTCATCCGCGTAATCTGCGTGTCGCCTAACGGCGACCAGCGTCCAATATGTTTTTTAGCTTGTCCCGCCATAGCCTTTAGGCGTCGGCGGATGTAGATAAGTGAAGATAAGTGGTTAAAGATTTTTTATCGGTTTACCGTTTACTGTTCACCGTTTACAGTACTATCATTCTTGTCTCAGCAGTATATTATCATCGCTGAATTTTTCACCTGCGGCCCGTTCAAACGCCGACACCAGATCATTTATTGTAAGCGATTTCTTATCTTCCTCACCTATGTCAACCAGGATTCGCCCTTTGTGCAAC
>JAQYVK010000210.1 GCA_030145585.1 Desulfatiglandales bacterium
AAGATCCTCCACAAAGAGAAACAAAAACAGACCTGTCGATTTTACGCCGGAATGAACACCCCTGCACCAAAATGCGGACTGCACTTTGGTTCATACTTAATCCGTCCATTCAAGGCTCAGGCAATCCCTTATAATTAGGAGGGGCAGATGACATTTTTCAGCCACACTGAGAGGATAAGCTCCATGATTACCCGTGGTATAGCGCTCATTGGTCTGGCCCTTTTACTCCTTTTGGCATTAGGGACCGTGCTCGATGTCCTTTTAAGATGGCTATTCAATAGCCCTATCGTCGGCCTGGCTGACACATACACCATGTTTATGGCCCTGGTCATCGCTTCCTGCTTCCCCCTTTGTATTTACAAACGAGGCAATGTGACCATTCGATTTATCGGCAATATCCTTGGTCCAAGGGTGAAAAATATCTTAGATGCCTTCGGTAACCTCATCACCCTCATCGTTTTTGCGTTGATGGCCTGGCAACTGTGGCTGCATACGGATCAAATTGCACGGGACGGCGAATCCACATGGGTCCTCAGCTGGCCCGTATCACCCTGGTGGAGAGTGGTCACCATCCTAATCATCATCTGTACCCCGGTAACGTTCGTGACCTTGATTCAGTATATGAAGGCGGCGCTAAGAAAAAAGAACTCTTCCGATCAGAGCATATCTTCATCCGTGTCGGCAAAAGAAGGGAATAAGTAATGGACCCAATTACGATAGCCATACTCGGGGTCATATTCATGTTCGTCCTGATCCTGTTACAAGTGCCCATTGGAGTGGCTATGGCTGTCGTGGGGGTAGTCGGTTACGGATTGTTGTCAGGTTTCGGGCCGGCTTTCACGATCATTGCAACCGAATCCACCGCTATCATTTCGAATGCCGACCTTGCCGTGATTCCGCTTTTTTTGCTTATGGGAAACTTCGCCACCAGTGCTGGCCTTTCTGCCGACATCTATAATTTGGCATACGCCTTTCTTGGGCATTACAGGGGTGGTCTGGCCCTCTCTACGATTGCAGGATGCGGTTTTTTCGGGTCGGTCTGCGGATCATCAACCGCAACGGCAGCCACTTTCGGTCGGGTGGCCTTGCCGGAAATGCTCGATAGGAAGTATACCCCTCACTTTGCAGCCGGGTGTATCGCGGCCGGCGGCACACTGGGTTCACTCGTGCCGCCGTCAGTGATCCTTATCATTTATGCTGTCATGGCCGAGGAATTTATTATCACCCTTTTCATCGCAGCCATCATTCCGGCCATCATTTCCATCGGCGCCTATTTTGTCGCTATCATGATCTACTTGAAAATAAATCCCAAAGCGGGGCCTCGCGGTCCCCGGATGAGCTGGTCGGAACGATTTAAGACGGCGCTGCGATGCTGGGGGGTGATTCTAATCCTTGTGGTGGTTGTGGGTGGCATCTATGGCGGGGTCTTCACAGTTACCGAAGCGGCCGCCTTTGGGGCGGTGCTCTCTTTCCTTTTTGCCCTGGGTCGGGGAAAATTGACCAAGGAAAATTTTTGGGAAGCCCTCACAGGAACGGCCCTCAGCACCGCCATGATCTATGTCATCATTATCGGCGCAAATATCATGACCTATTTTATCACTGTCACCCACATGCCGGACAATGTGATTACCCTCATTTCCGGACTTGAGCTGCCGACTTTTATGATCCTTGCCATCCTACTCGTTGTTTACCTGTTTCTGGGGAGCATTTTTGATACGGTGGCCGCCATGTTGATCACGCTGCCTTTCGTGCTTCCCCTGATCACAGATATGGGTTATAGTCCCATATGGTGGGGGATTATCAATGTTGTTGTCATTGAGATCGGAATGATTACCCCACCCATCGGTTTGAATGTGTTTATTCTCCATGGGGTCGCACCCGACCTCCCTCTCGGTACGATATTCAGGGGGATAGTGCCTTTCCTTTGTGCTGATATCGGAAGATTGATCATCCTGGTCTCTTTTCCGGTCCTAATAACCTTTTTGCCGAGTCTATTTTAATAAGTAAGCACTGTCGAACATGTCTTCTTAACAGAAACCTTTTAAAACTTCATAAAAAAGGGGGTGATAACTTAGAATCATGAGGAAACTTTAAAGTGTTTTTAAAGGGATTGGTGCTTGTCCGGTAAAAATTCCCTGAAAAGCAATTATTTAACATAAGGAGGAATATTATGAAAAAGATCGGAATCGCAGTTGCCATCGCCATCTTAATGATTTTTGCGGGGAATGTCATGGCGGAACCCATTGTACTCAAATATGCCCAGTTCGAACCCCCACAGTCCTTTGCCATGAAAAAAATCTGGGCTCCCTGGGTCGCTAAGATGAACAAGGAGGGAGCGGGGATATTTAAGATCGATGTATTTGCGGGAGGGACCCTCAACAGAAATCCTGTAAACCAACTAAAAATCGTGAGGGATGGGGTGGCGGACATTGCTTTCATTCTCCCATCCTATACACCGGGGACTTTCCTAGATGATTCCGTTGTGGAGGCTCCTTTCATTGCCAAGACGGCCATGGAGTCCGCCCTGGCCATTTATAGGATGTGGCAGAAAGGCATGTTAAGAAATTATGATCAGATTATTCCCCTCATGGTTTCCTCGGGCCAGCAATATGCGGTCCACAGTACTTTTGAGGTCAAGCGGCCGCAGGATCTGAATGGGAAGAAAATGAGGTCCACCGGCAAGATGCAACACTTTTTCTCAAAGGCCTATGGCGCCGCGCCGGTCGGCATGCCGGTGACGAAAATCGCCGAATCCATGAGTCGTGGGCTCATTCAGGCAACGACAAATGAGTGGAATGCCGTACGCACATTCAAAATTAGTGATATTGCCAGATACCATTGCATGTTGCCCCTTGGAAGCCAGTCTTTTTTGCTTGCCATGAACAAGCAGTCTTTCAATAAGCTGCCCAAGAAAGCCCAGGACGTTTTTATCAGAAATCAGGAGTATACGACCCGTCTCTGGGCCGGTGAGATGGACAAGAGTCTCGACGTCTATTATGAAAATATTAAAAAGGACCCTAAACATCATGTCTATGTACCAACTGCCGCTGAAATAAAGGAATGGAAAAAGGTGTTGGAACCGGCCGTTCAGGCATGGATGGGAGATGATCCTGGGAAAAAATACCTGTTGCA
>JAQYVK010000211.1 GCA_030145585.1 Desulfatiglandales bacterium
ATTTTGTTAGATTTGATAAAATATTTAGTTTATAGATTGTAATAATTTAAATTATGCTTGTCATTAAAAAGCTGAAATCACTCTGCCTTAGTTTCAGTATTTTATATAAAATAGCAATAACTATACCAAAATAAAAATTTCAAGAGCTTTTTTATGAATTTAACACCTGGTTCATTAAGGATAGCGAGCATCTTACTTTTTCGGCCGCCATGCCAAGATGACTCACAGGCAATGTGGCATGGATGTTGAATAGTATAGCAAAGAGCGGTGTTATCATGATGATTTGAGGCGATGCTTTTATCCTCAAAACAAATTGATGGAAAGACTGATCTCTGTCAGAAATAATATGAACGCTTCGTTGTCGATCGATTGTTGAATGTCATGACTTCCATATGATAAAGGCTTCGAAAATCGTTATAGGATATGAAAAAAGACTTTTTGAAACTCCTTTTAATGCTTACAAGAGAGTGGAATTCAAGGTTGAATGAAGGTTTTGCTAAAAAAATCTATTAAATCAAAATATTTCGAAAAGGCCATCGTGATCCTTGGCTTGATGGCCATAGGGCTCATCATAATATGGGGCCGGGCCTTTTATGGGTCCATCCGGGCCTACCAAAAGGGAGAGATCTTCCTGGAGGAGAAGCAATATGTCAGGGCTGTGACCTTTTTCGATCGATCCATCCATTGGTACACACCCTTTAATCCTTATGTTCAGAAATCTGCTGAGCGTCTCTGGGAAATAGGAGAACAGGCGGAAAAGCAAGGGGATATTCAGCTCGCTCTTATCGCTTTTCGAACCATACGGAGCGGATTCTATGGGGCGAGCCATTTCAGGACTCCTGGGATGGTGTGGATCAGAAAAAGTGAACGGAAGGTAAACGCCCTGTTGGGGGTTGAAGAGAAGGAGCGAAAAGTTTCGGGTGATTCCGCCTCGTTGAGAGAAAAATTGCTCCGGGACCAGAAGGGTACCAGTCCGAAAATTCTCTGGACCATTGTCTTGGAGATCGGTTTTCTAGGATGGATCGGATCGGTAATTGGTTTTATTATGCTTTACCTGAGACATGAAAAAGAGGGTGAAACCCGAGTTTCTTTAAAAATATTATGGATAACGCTGACCGTTGTTTTTTTTATCTTCTGGATCATTGGCATGATGAAGGCTTGAGAAGGGGACGCGGTGGATTTGGGTTGATCTGGGATGGATGTTAATAGTATTAAAACTGAGCGAAGAATTGGTGGGACGACTTGGATCAACGGACTACTTCTTGGGTTTCTTGGGGTGTTGATTATTTCGATTGTTGTTTTATCCTGGGTCCCTCCCGTGAGCAAAGACGCCCTCGTACACCATTTGGCCGTGCCCAAGCTGTATCTCGAACATGGTGGGGTGTACGAGATCCCTTCCATGCCCTTTTCATACTATCCTATGAACCTGGATCTCCTGTATTTGATCCCCCTTAAATTCGGTCAGGATATTCTCCCCAAATTTATTCATTTCTGTTTCGCATTGCTTACGGCCGGCATTATTTTTGGTTATTTAAAACCCAGGACAAGCAGGACTTTTGCCCTTTTGGGTGTGATTCTTTTCCTTTCAATCCCTATTATTATTAAACTCTCCATAACAGCCTATGTGGACCTAGGGATCATCTTTTTTTCAACGGCATCCGTTTTTTTAATCTTCAAATGGATGAAAAGCGGATTCCACCTGGGTCTTCTGATCCTTTCGGCGGTCTTTTGCGGTCTGGCTATGGGTACAAAGTATAATGGTCTGGTCGTCCTTTTTCTTTTGACCCTCTTGGTGCCTTTTCTCTACTCAAGATATGGAAGAAAGGGTAGAAACGGTTTTTTCAGATCATTGGGTTGTGCGGCGCTTTTTTTTCTCGTGGCCATGACAGTCTTTTCTCCCTGGATGATTAGGAACCATTATTGGAAGGGTAACCCGATCTATCCACTATATCAGGAATGGTTTGAGGCCCGAAAAGCCGTCTCAAGTCAGGTTGTTGTCGACAACATTCCCGAAAAAAAGATGAATCGTGGAATTTTCACCTACAGGAGCATGATATACAAAGAAAAATGGTGGGAGATCGCTCTCTTGCCGGTACGTATCTTTTTCCAGGGGGAGGATGGAAATCCTCAATATTTTGACGGAAAACTCAGTCCTTTTCTTTTTTTCCTCCCTATTTTCGCCTTTTACCGGATAAGGGAGGGGCCGGAACAGGTGAGGAGAGAAAAAAAGATACTATTTGTCTTTGCCCTATTGTTTTTGGTTTTGGTCGTTTTTACGAGAGACTTGAGGGTACGCTATGTGGCACCAATCATTCCGGCATTGGTTATTCTCTCCATATTTGGCCTGATAAACCTCAGAGAGATGGCCTTGAAATTACACACAAGATCTGCCCGTGGCCTCGGATTCATGGGGCTTTGTTTCTTGGTGATCTTTTCGATGACTATCAATGCTAACTACATCCTAGATCAATTTCGGGAGATACAACCGTTTCAGTATATAAAAGGAGATGTAAGCCGCGATGAATATATTTCCAAACATCGTGGTGAATATCCAACTTTAAAATTTGTCAATGGGCATCTCCCTACAGACGCCTTAATCCTTTTTGTCTTTGTGGGTTAGAGGGGCTACTACTGCGATAGACAATATGTTGTGTCTGGAGAATCCAGGTTAAGAAGACTTATTCATAAATCCAAGACAACGGAAGAGATCCTGGCGGGATTTAAACGCCAGGGGTTCACCCATTTATTCATCCATAATC
>JAQYVK010000212.1 GCA_030145585.1 Desulfatiglandales bacterium
GGGTCAAATAAACCCGGTTGGTGGCCAGGGGGGGGATCCCGCTCTTGCGGGAAAAGGCATAGCAGGAGGCCATGCTGTAGCCGGGGGACATCTCCACGAAGAGATCTTCTTTTGAATTTTTTTTGAGGGCCTTGAGCACCCTGAAGTCATCGGAAAAGATGATGAGACCCTCACGCCTCTCTTTGATGGATGTGATCAGATCGAAATCCTGACGGCAGTGTCGGTCTGAGATAATCCGGCAGAGATTGGCATACCCGGTGAGGTTCCGGACCAGCAGGACCGCCCGGCGGTCGTCGGCCCTGATTTCACTGCCCACGATGGGATGAATCCCCATCTCTCTGGCCGTCTGGAGAAAAAAGATCAGGCCGTAGAGCCCGTTGATGTCGGTCAAGGCCAGTTTTTTCATCCCCTGTTCCCTGGCGGACCGGCAAAGCCCCTCAATGGTGGCGATACCCCAGCCCTTGGAATAGTGGGAATGAACGTTTAGGTGTATGAAACTCATGAATTTTCACCACAGAGGCACCCGTCGTCGCTAAAGCTATGGCCAGGCAGGCGGCGAGCACAGAGATTTAATGACAAATGTCAAAATCCAAATGATAAATCAAATCCAAATGATTAAATGCCAAAATGATTCAGTAAAGCCGATCTCAGTTTTGGATTTTGGGCTTTGACATTCATTTGACATTTGAGCTTTGGCATTTGAAATTTAAAAACCAAATCAGGGCATGGCGCAAGGTAAAAACTTGCACTATCCTCCCCTTGTGCCCTGCGCCATGCACCTTGTGCCTTTTATTCATCTATGCGGTTCTTCCGTATTGAATCGCTTCACCGCCGAAGCGGCCCCGGATATTGTCCAGGGCCTGAGTCACCGAGACCTTTTTCTCCCGGTCGGGGGCTACTGCGGAGAAAAGAGAGAGTTGGGAAGAGGGGTGCGAAAAATCCCGAAACCACACCTTCATAAACCGGACCCGCACCCGGCGCCTACAGGCCTTGAAGAACAGTTCCTCGAGAGGCCCATAGAGGTCGAAATCCCAGAAACTCAGTTGGGGCAGGTGAATCCGGCGTGTGATCTCCTGCTGATCGGCATACCGGATCACCAGGCCCGCCTTGCGGGGAAGCAATGACCGGCTTCGGAGTCGGTTGGCGCACTTTTCCACCAGTCCGTAAAGGATCCCCAGCAGTTTTTCGTCATCGTTCTCATCCCGGGGGAGGGTGACTTCCTCGGCCACTGTGGGTTTCATTCTGGGCGGATAGACCGGGGTAGGATCGATGCCGATGGCCCTCTGATGGATCACATAGGCCTGTCGGCCGAAAACCAGTCTCAGGCTGCCCATATCCATGACCGCTATTTCCCGGACCAGGGAGATGTTCAGCTCTTCCAGGAGGATCCTCCTCCGGACATGGCCTATGCCGGGCAGCATGTCCACCTTCAGGGGAGCCATGAACAGGGATTCCTGGCCGTGATCCACATCCAGCACCTCTTCGGATCGAAAGATCCTGGAGGCGATGCTGGAGACCATCTTGTTACTCGCCACACCCGCCGTCCCCGCGAGGCGTAGATCCCCCTTGATTTCTCGTCTGACCCGGGCGGCCGTGTCTTTTGCCCTCCCCCAAAGGCGCTCGGTGCCGGTCACATCCAGATGGATATGTCCCGGCCGGGAGGGCTCCCAAAGGGGTGTGTATCGGGCCGCTACGCTCGTAAGGACCTGATGGGCCTTTTCAGTAAGTCCCGGGTCGGGAGGGATCACGGTCAGATCAGAGCAAAACTTTGTCGCCTTTCCAAGGGGCATGCCTTTGTAAATCCCTTCGTCCCGGGCCTCGGATGAAGAGGCCAGAATAAGGGCCCGTTCCGAGTGAAGGGGGGCGACCGCGACCGGCCGTTCCCTCAGCTCCGGTCGGCAGACCCGTGCCACGGCGATGGAAAAAGCGGGTATATGGATGTGGATAATGTTTCGATTCAAAGCTTGAAGCCTCTATACAGAATGGCGCAAGGCACGTAAAAAAACGGTATATGGTACAGGGTATACGGTTTAGGGTAACGGCTTAGGGTATAAGGTATGCGGTGAACAGGTGGACGAGGTTTACTTTTTTGATCGGGCTTGAATGAGCTTTGCCAGCATACCAGAAATGGCTTGGCATTCCTCTTTGATCTCTTCAAATTGAGGTTGTGTGAGATAACCAATTTCATGGGCTATAATGGCTTGATTAAGTAGTTCGGCAACAGAACCTTTTGCGATGTAAAAGCACCTGATGGACTGTTTGTTTGTACCCAGTTCGTTTCCTTCTGCGATGTTGCTTGGAACTGAAACAGCAGATTTTCGAATGTGATCTTTCAGACAGTAATCTTTGACAAATGCACCTTTTCCAGTCGTTTTGTAAATTGAAACGGCAAGATCCTTTGAACGATGCCAGACCTTAAGGTCCTCAAAATTCCCCATTGTTTTCCTCCTTTCCTTTAATCCTTGCCGTACACCGTACACCCTGTACCGTGTACCGTTCTTTTATGCCTTGCGCCCTATGCCCTTCTCTTATTTATACCTCCTTATAAGCCCCACGACCTTTCCCTCGATATGGAGGTCTCCCTTCCGGACAAGGATGGGTGCCATGCTGCTATGAGCGGGGCGGAGCTCCACATGGTTTTTTCTCTTGAAATATTTTTTAAGGGTGGCCTCATTATTGATCAGGGCGACCACGGTCTCCCCGTTCTCCGCAGTTGGCTGTTTCCGAATCACGACAAAATCTCCGTCCAGGATCCCCTCCTCAGTCATGGAAACCCCCTTGACCTGGAGGACAAAGAAGTTTCCCTTCCCGATCATGGATGGAGGGACTTCAATCACATCCACGTCTTCCACCGCCTCAATCGGTTTCCCGGCCGCCACCTTTCCGAGGAGAGGAAACTCAAACCGTCTGGTTTCCACGGGGCTGATGACTTCAATGGCCCGTTTCTGGTTCTTCTTCCCCGGAAGACGGATGTAACCTTTCCGCTCCAGGGTCTTGAGATAGGTCGTGACCGTGTTGTAGGAGTTGAAGCCGAATTGGGCGCATATCTCTTGAAAGCTGGGGGAACGGCCCCACTCCTCCGTGTATCGGGAGATAAAACCCAGGAATTCCTTTTGTTTATCCGTCAATTTCATCTCTGCCTCCTTATAGCAAAACTTACAGTATTCTAATGATTACTGTAAGCTTTACTGCAAGTCAAGAAAAAAATGATCCTGAGGGGTCCCTTTCAATAAATAGAGGAATAGGGTATGATAATTTCCCAGATTAAGGACGATTGCGATTCAAAGAGGAAGTGCCTAAAGAATTTTTCTCACCACAGACACGGAGTACACTGAGATTCTTATCTTTTTTTGTTTGCCGGGATATCAGCCCGCCTTTGCAAACTACTCAAGCCTGGCGGGCCGATGCCGGCAAACAAAAATAATCAATCCCGCCTTCGGCTGGAAGAAGTAATTTCCCCGTCAGGGTCACTTCTTTTTGCCCGTCGGCATCTCCCGATGGGCAAAAAAACAGAACCCTCTGTGATCGCGCCTGCCGCGCCATAGCCTTTTGCGGAGGCGGGTGACTCCGTGGTGAAAATATTAGGAGTTCTAGGAAAGTAATGATCAAAACAGCAGTCCAGTACCATGATTTTTCCAGTTACGACCGTCACAAAATGGAGGGGCACGCCCTCGACTGGCAAAATCAACCCCGGGTCTATAAAGAGTATCCGGGCATCGATCCCATCCCTCTGTCCAAGGACGTCCGGCCCCCGGAAGAGAAACTCTCCTCCCTGGTAAAAAAGGCCCACGTGAGGGACCCTGTCCGCCGGCTCGATCTGGCGGATCTCTCCTTGATCCTGCTTTTGACCTGTACCTTGACTGCCAAAACCCGTCATGGGGGGGCGGATTTCTTTTATCGCAGCGTCCCTTCAGCGGGCGCCCTTTATCCCACGGAAATCTATGTAGCGGCCCACGCCATAGAAGGCCTGGATGATGGACTCTATCATTTTGGGGTCCTTCATCATGACCTCACCCTTCTCCGGGCCGGCGATCTTTCATCTCACATTGTCCCTCTGACGCAACCGCAAGCAGGCAATGCGCCCCAGCTGGCCTTCTTTATGACCGCCATCTTTTTTCGGAGCGCCTGGAAATATCGGAATCGTGCCTATCGCTACCACCTGCTTGACACAGGACATCAGGCCGAACACCTGATCCTCGCCCTGAAAGCCTTAAAGTGCCCTTTTAGCCTGACCTACGACTTTGATGACGCGGAGGTCAATCATCTGCTGGGCCTAGATGTAAACAGAGAGGTCTCACTGGCAGTAGGTCAAGTCCCGGGGGATGAATCAGTTCCTAGTGGCGTAGCGGGGGAGATCCGCAATCTTCCTAAGGAGATGATGAAGGCGAGCTGCGTCTCCGAAAAAGAGATAAAATATCCTGCCATCGATGAATTTCATGAAGCCGGGACTGACCCGGTACCGGTGTCCATCCAGGTTCCTGGGATGATCCATGAGATTGGTGTCACGCCGGGTACCTGGACCGAGATACCCCATTCGGTTGCCTGGCCGGAGGTGATGAACCACGGGGACACAGCCTTTCATCGTCGCTCCCGGCGTAATTTTGTGAAAACACCCATCGGGAAGAATGCCATGGGAGCTTTGTTGGATGCCTTATGTTACTCGGATTCTTGGAGTTCGTCCCCGGACTCGAACTATGATAGATCCATTTGCACAGGTTTTCTCGTGGGGCATGCCGAGGAATTGTCACCAGGGTTCTATTTGCTGGAGACTTCGAAAAGGGCTTTTGGGCAGGTTACTTCCGGGAGTTTTACGCAAACGGCCGCCCATATCTGTCTTGATCAGGCGTGGCTGGCCCAGACCGCTGTTCATTTTCTCTTTTTTTCAAATCCTGACCTCCTCGATCGCACATGGGGAGCACGCGGTTATCGCTATGCGATGCTCACAGCGGGCCGTTTGGGCGAGAGGCTCTATCTGACCGCTACAGCCATGGGCTTGGGTTGTTGTGGCATCGGGGCCTTCTATGATAGGGAGGCGGCCGAACTTTTGGGATTGAATCCTAAATCCAGACTGTTATATCTCGTGGCCGTCGGAGACGTTAAGAAACCGATAAATAAAGACTAAGAATCATTTAATAAAGGATAAAGAGCCTTGAACGCTACAAAATCAGAAAACTATCCCTGGTATGATGCTATCCTGTTCAGGGTCATTCCGCCTCTTGCAGCCCTGTTGATGAAATTATTGATGCTCTCCTGCCGGCTCGTCAAAGTAGAGGGTGAGGAAAAGGAGAGGGAGGCGGTCAGACGATCCGGAGGAAGTGCGGTCTATACGGGCTGGCACCAAAGGATGTCCTACCTTTTTCATTATTTCGGTTCTCGTCATGCAACCACAATGATCAGTCAGAGCCGGGATGGAGAATATGCGGCCCGAGTTGCCAAGTGGCTCGGAATTGACAGCGTGCGTGGTTCCTCAACCCGAGGGGGTTTTGGGGCCATGAAGGAATTGGTTCAAAGGATCCGGGATGGGGCAGTCGGGGGTATGCTGGCGGATGGGCCTTTAGGACCAGCCCGTATGGCAAAAATCGGCTCTCTTGTCATAGCCCGGGATGCGGAGGTTCCGTTGATTGGTGTGGTTTGGGGTGCAGACAGGTGCTGGGTTACGAATTCATGGGACCGATATCTCATCCCAAAGCCCTTTGCTCGTGTGGCCATTTTTTTCACAGAACCGGTTTGGATCCCTCCAACCGCAAAGGGAGAGGAACTGGAGTCTTATCGCAAGCTTTTTGAGAAAAATATGAACCAGGGGGCCCGCTGGTGTGATGAACAATTCGGTCCGGAGAGGCCCTGGAGAAAAGTCAAGGAAGAGGGCACGCCTGAAATCGGTCCCTTGTAGATCATAAAGATAACCTGCTCCATCCTTTATTACAGGTCATATCCTGACACGCCCAAAATCATTGAATCCGCCTTCTATTATTCCCCTTGACCCTAAAAGAGCCTTTCCCATATACTGAAATCTTTAGAGATTTTATCCGGTTAGGATAATAAGGTTTAAACAAATGGCCAAATCCATCATGATTCTTGGTACCGGCAGTGACGTGGGTAAATCCATTGTTGCGACGGCTGTCTGTCGGATCATAAAAAGACGTGGATTCAAAGTTGCCCCATTCAAGGCCCAAAACATGTCTAACAATTCGTTTGTGACCCTGGAAGGGGGCGAGATTGGACGGGCTCAGGTGGTTCAGGCGGAGGCGGCCGGACTTATCCCCTCAGTCCATATGAATCCCATCCTACTGAAACCCTCTTCCGGTACCGGCTCACAGGTCATCATCCAGGGTAAGGTCTTCGGCCAGATGGAGGCCATGAACTATCATCATTTCAAGCCTAAACTAAAGAGGAAGGTCTTCGACTCTTACAACCGTTTGGCCCAAGATTATGATGTCATCGTGATAGAAGGCGCAGGGAGTTGCTGTGAGATGAACCTCAAGGATAATGATCTGGTAAATTTCTCCGTTGCAAAATCATTGGGGGCGCCCTGTCTCCTCGTCGCGGATATTGATCGGGGAGGGGTCTTTGCACAGGTCATTGGCTCTTTCCATCTCATGACGAGAAAAGAGAAGGATCTCACCAAGGGATTCATTATTAACAAGTTCCGGGGAGATCCGAAGCTCTTTACATCCGGCATTGAATATATAGAGAGGAAAACCCACCGACCGGTGATGGGGCTTGTTCCCTTTTACGAGGATATCTATATTGATCCTGAGGATTCTGTCGGTGTGCAACCGGATAAGTGGGAACTCAAACCCCTAGGCTCAAGATCGGTCAATATCGCTGTTCTGAAACTCCCTGCTATATCCAACTTCACGGATCTTGCGATTCTTGAACGGGAAACGGATGTTGTGCTCAACTACGTTTTCAGACCCAGCGAGCTGTCAAAGGACTATGATCTGCTGATTCTACCGGGTACGAAGAATGTAATGGAAGATGCAGCCTGGCTGGGTCGATCAGGATGGAAAAAGGTCATCAAAGGGTTTGTCCAAAGTGGGAAAATGGTCTTAGGTATCTGCGGAGGATATCAGCTTCTTGGGGAGAGGATCAAAGACCCTTCAGGGGTGGAATCGCGGAGAAAAGAGGTTCGAGGATTGGGGCTCTTACCGGTTGAGACCATTCTGGAGGAAACAAAAGTGGTACAAAAAGTGAGTGGTTTGGCCTTGACTAACCGGAAGCGGGTAAGCGGATATGAAATTCACATGGGTCAAACCCGCATCTTGCGGGAACATGGCAAACCATTCCTCGAAATTCATCGTCCGGGACGGCGCCGCACATGGGAAGACGGATGCTATACGGATGGGGGTAGGGTTGCAGGTGCTTATATCCATGGGATTCTTGACACCCCCGGTTTTAGGGGAGATCTCCTTAACCGTTTGCGAAAGACCAAAGGCCTAAAGACACAGGCTCCTATACAGGGGAGGCTCGCACGATTTCACCAGTATGATCGCCTTGCTGATCATTTTGAGACTCACTGCGATATGGATAAGATATTGAGGGTGTTAACGTAGGTAGAAGCAAACTCCAATCTATCTTGCTTGGAGGAAAGTAGGTAGG
>JAQYVK010000213.1 GCA_030145585.1 Desulfatiglandales bacterium
CTTTTCCAGTGAAGAACATCGTTCCTAAATTTGATCTAAGATGTCAATTTTTTGGCAAAAAAAGCCAAAAGTACGCCCTTATTTTCATGGCTGAATCGGCCCATGCGTCCGTTCGAGATATGTGTTTTCCATGTGGCGCAGGGCTCAAGGCGCAGGGCTCAGAGAAAATTGTAAATTGCTTTCTTTCCTGTCGCCAAAGAGCTGACATGGACATTTTCCGTTAGCCTCTCAGAAACCGGTTTTTCGACAGTCTCGTTAAATATCACCCTAGGCTGTCACCACCCAACCGACATGAAACATCAAGAGATGGGACGTACCCATCAAGGGATGGGACGTACTGATGAAGAAAAGAACATTAATATTAAACAGGCGGACATGAAAAAGATGCTGAGGATAGAGTGTCGTGGACCCTTGAAACAGAAGATTTTGATTGACCATAACTGCCCACTTAACACTATGAAATCTCAGTTGTTTTCTGGCATAAGGTTTGCACCGTCTTTTCAAATGACGGTCTAATCCTGGAGAGGATTTCTCTCCTGGAGAAAAATCCTCTCCTTCAGAGAAATCATCTCATCGTTCGGCTGGCATTTGAAACTGCTTGAGAGGATTTGCTTCACGAAACCGTTAGCATATGGTTCAGTGAGGACCGGACTCTTACCCGGGAAGCGGGCGCGGTTACTTCAGTTGATGAAGCTCCCCGCAGCTTGCTGCGGGGTATCAAAGCGAAATTCGCCGAAGCCCGCCCGCCTTCGCTTGCCCACCGGCGTACCGTTCTCCTCTTAAGAGATGCTTTGGAGAACGGGCGGCAAGCTTCGGCGCATCGCCTTGCCATCTGAGTCAGGCCGAACCTTGTCCGCTATCAGCGGGCTAGCGTAGGCCGATCATCTCTGTGGCCCCGCAGGCGGGATCTCCGTTTCGCTCCGACAAGCTACATGGTATTCTGGCGAAGGC
The DNA here is from genome assembly GCA_030145585.1 of Desulfatiglandales bacterium. GTDB lineage: Bacteria > Desulfobacterota > DSM-4660 > Desulfatiglandales > HGW-15 > JAQYVK01. The sequence goes on from JAQYVK010000213.1 coordinate 952, forward strand.
GAATAAAAAAGATTCGCACCAAATTAAGTATTGCCTGCATGGTGGTCCCTGGTGCATACTGAGTCCGTATTGTTGGCCATCAGTGAGTTCGCAGAAATCTTAATCGTTCACCATTCAGGAAAAGAAACGTATGATCAATTTCATAAACAGCTGGTTTAAGCGCCACTTCTCCGACCCTCAAGTGGTTATCCTTGCGCTCCTGCTCATCATTGGGACGGTGGTCATCCTCATGCTTGGGAATATGCTTGCGCCGGTGCTCGCGAGTGTGGTGATCGCTTACCTCCTGGAAGGCTTGGTGAGTATCCTCCAGCGTTATAAGGTCCCTCGTTTTGTTGCCGTCCTGCTGGTTTTCTTCGGCTTTATCATTTTTCTATTGTTCCTGCTCCTAGGGTTGTTCCCTCTCGTTTGGCAGCAGTTAGGACAATTATTTCAGCAATTGCCCACGATGATCTCATGGTCGCAGCGAGAACTCCTGCGCCTGCCTGAACGATATCCCGGGATTATCTCGGAACAACAACTTTTGGAGATTACAAGTGTTTTGCGCTCCGAAATCACCGAGCTGGGCCAAGCGGTTCTGTCCCGTTCGGTCGCTTCGGTTCGTGGCGTTATTTCCATTCTGGTCTACACCTTTCTCATGCCGCTTCTGGTATTTTTCTTTTTAAAAGACAAAGTTCGTTTGATTCAGTGGGTAGCGCAATTTTTACCAGACAGCCAAAGCCTTGCCGCGGAAGTGTGGCGCGAGGTGGACCTGAAAATCGGGAACTATATCCGTGGCAAGTTCTGGGAAATTTTAATCGTTTGGGCTGCCAATTATCTTGCTTTCAAGATCCTGGGTTTGCAGTTTGCTATGCTGATCAGCCTGTTCGTCGGGCTCTCGGTCCTTATTCCCTATTTCGGGGCCATCGCTATGACCTTCCCGGTCGCCTCAATCGCTTATTTTCAGTGGGGTTGGAGCTCCGACTTTGCCTATATGGTCATTCTATATATTGTAATTCAGTTCCTGGATGGAAACGTTCTGGTCCCCTTGCTCTTCTCCGAAGTGGTGAATATTCATCCCGTTGCCATCATGGTGTCAGTTCTGGTTTTTGGTGGAATGTGGGGGTTTTGGGGGGTTTTTTTCGCGATCCCTTTGGCGACCTTGGTGCAGGCCGTTTTGAAAACCTGGGCACAACACCGTAAAAAAGACACAGAACATCAGACTGAAGAGAGGGTCGAAGAGCCGCAGGCATGAGATGGCTTTATGTTAACGGTCGGGATTTTCTCTTCGATCGATAAGACCACCAAGAAAGGGCATGAGTTGTTGTTTGTAAATAATGTCCAAGACATAGTGTTTCATGACCTTTCGGAACATCTTATGCGTGTTTGATCGGCCTAGGTACTCCATAATCCGTCCTGCAATCGATAAGGGCGAATCATTTAACCCGAAAAAACAAACCTTTGTTCCCACCTCCAAAAAAGGGGGGATTTCCGAACATGCGATGGGAAGCTTGATCAAGCCCGCCTCAATGAGCGGGAGACCAAAGCCTTCATCTTTACTGGTCATAAGCAGCAGGTCCGATATAAGATATAGGTCTCGTATGAAAATGCGATCCGGTACAAGCTTCGTTTTATCACGAAATCGATATTCCGCCAGGATGGCGATATTGTTCTTCAACCCAAGCTCTTTTATCCAGTATCTGAGTCTGCGATAGTATGAGACTGCCTTTTTCTCGTGGGGATCATAGGCGCCGGTCAAGACAAAAAGGACATCATAGCCTAAAAGTTTGAGGCCCCTAATGATGTGAATGGACAACTCCAGATTCTTCCGAGGCGTGATCCTTGATGGTTGAACGACCACCAGGTCCCTGCCAAAAAGATTGAGTTCCTCTGCCAGTTTCACTGATTTCCCGTCGAGGTAAAGAAGGCTTGCAGGATCAATCCCGTTGTTAATGACCCGCCATGGAACATGATCTCCCATCATTTTGCTGAATAGACGCCTTCGAGCTTCGGATATGGTGACGTAATGGATGTTTGGATGGGGACGCCGGAGGACATTCCAGGGGTGATCGTTCATGTGAGCCGGAAAGTTCGGCTGCAGATAGGGAGAATCATGGGCCCAGCTGACGATTGCGGGGGCATCCCTGGATGAGGCCAGACGACGCAGGGCCAAGGCAAGGGGAAGATTGAAGGGCATATGCAAAACATTATGGGCCAGGATGACATCAAGACCCTGCGCCCAGCCCTCTAGAACCTGAACGATCTCCTCAGTGAGTTTTTTGGTCGGTCTAAAGACGCCATGCCTTATTTTTTCATGGGCATTAGCGACTCTCTTATTCGTTGATCCAAGCAGGCCCTCTATCTGTACCGGAAAAGCATCCGTGTAGTTCTCTCCCATCCCTGCAATGATGGAGACGGATTGCCCGTTCCGGTGAAGGATGGCGGCCTGTTGACTGAGAACTTCCTCCACACCACCCACGACAGGAGGGCAGGAATAATGGACCATGCCTACATGTAAGGTCTTATCCATGACCAGACCTATTGCCCCGTACACAGATTAATAAAACGTCTCTATGATTGAAAGTAGCTTTTTCTCCAATACCTTATAAGAAAAGTGTTTCGTTCCCAAGGCATAGTTTTGTTCGACCATCGTTTTTAAATTCTGAGGGTCCAGAAATTGCTTGGCCCGATCCACGATCTCTTTGGTGACAAACCCCTCAAACGGAATCACATTAAAGCCGCAGGGTTCGATATCCTCGACAAAAATTGAATACCGGTTAACCACGATCGGTTTCTTAAAGTAGATCGTCTCCAGAAATGCATTTCCGAATCCTTCGTACCCGGAAGGATAAGTTACAAGATCTGATGCATGATAGACATCATCCATGGTAAACTCTTTGTCGTGAGTGGCCCTAAAGCGCCGGGCTGTTCCGATCTTATCGCCCGTGTAAATGACCTTCACGCCTAATCGATGGGCATATTCCAGGATCCTTTCTGCATAGAGATCCCCTTCGTCACCCGCTTCATGGGAGACCACCAATCGGGGATTTTCCAACTCCAAGAGGCTCACCAGCTCCACCGCACGCTCGATCCATTTCCGGGGGACGACCCGCGTTGGTTGGAGAACGAAGAGGTCTTTGTCACTCAGTCCCAGCTCTTGCCGGAGTTTGGCCCCATTGTGTGACTCAATGGATGGGCTATCGAAATCAAAGACATTGGGAATGATGACGGTACTAATACCTCTCCGATAACTGAGTTGTCGCGAAGCTTCAGTGTTGATCACCACATGACGGATGGAATTGAGGACAGGGGGAAAAGCATAATGCAGGATGTCCCGCACCCCATTGATGAGAAAACGATTCCTTTCCCAACTGAAATCATGGTGATGAGCAATGGCCGGAATGCCGGTTTCCGCTATATATTCGGTGATTGCCATACCCAAGGGAATGTTCATGGGAATAGCAAGGGCATTTTCAGGGATGAGAAGATCGATGTCAAAGTGTCCGCAAAACTCGTACAATTTTGATTTAAGCCGGTCTTTTATCTCTTGGATCCTGGTGGAGGCTGATGACCCGCGGGTGGTCATACCAAAACAGGCATCGTGAATTTTTTCAATCTCCGGATTATCAAAATGGGCCAGAGGCTCCAACATGGACCGTTCCGGAGGTGTGTCCAACTCTCCTGCGAAAAAATAACATTCATACCCTTTTCGTTCCAGGACCTGATACCATTTATAGGTTTCTAAGGATACCCCGTCAGTGCCTGCAATGCGGGTTGAAATGAATCCAATTCTCTTCATTCAACAAAAGCCTCCTTCTTGCTATACGACCCTTTGATAAACAATAAATTTAGTACGTATAGCCAAGTGCTATACGTACCGTTGGTTAAAAAGCAAATTGGTACGTATAGCCAAGTGAATGAGCAAATGGTGTAAGACTTTGGCCCTTTGAAAAGATGATCCATCACTTTCGAACTCCGGGATCTTTCGAAATTTTGACGCGATGACCTATGAAAGATTACGTGAAAAAGCTGCTGTTCTGCTGAAAGTTTCTTTCAGCAGAACAGCCAATGCCCCGCTCCGAAGAACGGGGATGAATGGTCAATCTGGGGGTTTGGGGCGTGAGCCCCTGAACCCATGAAGCTTTTTCTTAAGAAGAAACCCCGTGCGGAAGCACGGGGTTCTTCACTGAGCCTCCGGTATTCTTAAAAGAGCCGAAAAGTGACATAAAGTTATTATATGTGGTCTGAAAAGGCAAGCCTTACCCTTCTTGGGATCCCAAGCCTAGAGGACCCTCATCAAACTATTGGAAAATCAATGATTCAATTGGAACGGACTGGGATTTTTACATGCAAAAACCATGACAGATAGAGCCCATTGAGAACGGCTCTACAGTAAATCTTATGAGGCATGGCGTAAAGTTGGTGATAATTGGGGGAT
>JAQYVK010000214.1 GCA_030145585.1 Desulfatiglandales bacterium
GTCGGCATCACCGTTTCCAAAAAACAGGCCCGCTTTGCAAAAGAACTCTGCCAAGGACTGCCGGTTGAAATCCGCATAGAGGATTATCGAAGCCTGAAAGGCGTTTTTGACCGTATTGTTTCCATTGGTATGATTGAGCACGTGGGTTATAAAAATTATACAACATTTATGCAGGTGGTTCATCGATGTCTAAAAAAGGATGGTCTTTTCCTTTTACAAACCATTGGCAACAATAAATCTGAAAAGAAAATTGATCCATGGATCGGTCGATATATATTTCCCCATGCCGTGTTGCCTTCAGCAAGCCAAATAAACAGTGCCATCGAAAATTTATTCGTTCTTGAAGACTGGGACAATTTCGGACCTGATTACGATAAAACACTGATGCATTGGTTTCAAAATTTTCACAACAGCTGGAATGATCTCAAAGAAAAATATGGTGAGCGTTTCTACAGAATGTGGAAATTCTATCTTTTGCTTTCTGCCGGTGCCTTTCGTGCCAGAGTAAACCAGTTATGGCAGATTGTTCTCTCCCCTGAAGGCGTTCCAGGTGGGTATTGTGCACCACGCTAACCCGAATTTCTCATGAAGAACATCAAACCAGAAAGGACAAAATAAGAAGGTTGAGGTCATACTCAAAAACTAATTCACCTCTTTTACCCGGGGAGATTCCGATTTTCTTGGAATCTTCTTGTGTTTTTATTGTATCTTTCTCAAAGGCGATTTAATCTTTGGTTCTTCTTGCTAAGTTGTGCTTATCAAGAAAACCGCAATCAACACATCCCTCCTTTCCATAGATACATCTCGCCAATCAATGGCACAAGATGCCACAACTGTTTAGATTAATAATAATTTTCTTGACACAATTACGGCCTTAATATACTTATTTGAACATATTCTCTTTTCAAAACTGATCTCTATCTCTATTCGATTCCCGTTGTGAAATAATTCTTGTTCTGCTGACCTCCTTCTGAATCCGTTTCTCCCGATAGAATCTTTTATTACTGCGATCGTTACACCTCTATTCAGGAGGTTTTTCCATGGAGAGACCCCTCAAAATGTGTCTGCCTTACGCCTCACAGATTGTGGTTGTTTCTTCTGGTGGGAAGTTGAAGTATCATTCCTTAAGCTGCAACAGCGAGTGTATTCCCCGAAGCTTGTTGCAAGGATCTTCAATTCAAATTTTTTTAAAAATGAAACTTTTTTGCAGGATCACAAATGAAGTGTCATAAATGCCAATTTGATAACAGAGAAGAAGGCAAGTTCTGTAAAAAATGCGGCATTGAATTGGGACTTTTATGCCCATCCTGTTCCCATCCTTATACGCCAGATAACATCTTTTGTGACGAGTGTGGCCATGAATTAAATGGGGCAGTCAAAACAGAAAAACCAGTGCCGATAATTGATAGTGAACGAAAGCATGTTACCGTTCTTTTCACTGATCTTTCCGGCTATACCGCTATGTCTGAGAGGCTTGACCCAGAAGAAGTAAGAGAAATCACCAGTCGTATCTTTGGTGAAATTGCTCAAGTCGTTGCTAAATATGAAGGCTTTATCGAAAAATTTGTCGGTGATGCTGTATTGGCGATTTTTGGTGCGATTAGAGCGTATGAAGATGATCCCATCAGGGCAATCCGGGCCGCCAGAGAAATTCACAATCTGGTCGAATCCTTAAGCCCAAGGTATGAGGAAAGGGTTGGACAACCTTTATTAATGCATTCCGGCATAAGTACTGGTCTTGTGGTAACCGGAGAGATTAGTCTGGATAAAGGAACACACGGTATTATAGGCGATCCCATTAATCTGGCGTCGAGACTGAGCAGGTTAGGCCAAGCGGGAAATATTCTGGTTGCTCCTGATACATACTGCCAGACCGAAGGTTATTTTAATTATGAGGATATAGGTCTCATCAAGGTTAAAGGTAAAACCGAAAGTCTCCAGGTTTATAGAGTTCTTACCCCAAAAGCACAGCCGAGAAAAGTACGTCGCATCCATGGATTGCGAGCCGATTTGATTGGGCGTAAGATAGAAATAGATAAACTGAGAAATGCTGTTGACATACTTAAAAATGGAAAAGGATCGATTTTCTCCATTTGTGGGGATGCGGGTACTGGAAAGAGCCGACTTGTCGAAGAGTTCAAGGCAACATTGAACCTGAAAAAAATTCAATGGATAGAGGGTCATGCATATCCCTATACTCAAAACATCCCCTACTTTCCGTTAATCGATCTCCTTAATCGAGCATTTAAAATTCAAGAATACGATACTGCGGAGAAAGTAAAAGAAAAAGTCGAATTGGGCATAGAGTTACTGATTGGGGAAAAAGAGGATTTGACCCCGTATGTGGGGAGTCTTTTTTCAGTTAGATACCCAGAGCTTGAAGAAGTTAGTCCTGAGTTGTGGAAAAATCGGCTACACGAAGCCATTCAAAAGATTCTCTCGGCTTTGGCGCAGAGAGCACCAACTATCATATGTATCGAAGACCTTCACTGGGCTGATCCTTCTTCTCTAGACCTCCTTCGTTTCCTTTTAATGGAACCCGAGTGTTCCGCCCTCTTTCTTTGTGTATACAGATCTCCCTATAGTCCTTTTTCTGATTATAATATCGGCAGCATTGAAATGTCGCACCAGGATATTCACCTCCTGGATCTCTCACCTTCTGACGCACTGGATATGGTAAAATCTATGCTGAGAGATGATTCTATCCCTTCTGCCTTGCTCAAGTTTATTAACAAAAAAGCAGAGGGCAACCCCTTCTATCTGGAAGAGGTAATCAATTCTTTGATCGAATCGGAAATATTGGTCCGTAACAACGGCGTCTGGAGGCTGACGCGATCTATCACTGAATTTGACATATCGCCTACGATCCACGGTGTTATCAGTGCCAGGGTTGACCGTTTGGGGAAGGAGACAAAACGAATTCTCCAGGAAGCTTCAGTCATCGGAAGGACTTTTCTTTACGAAATTCTTAAGAGTGTAACAGGGGCCAAAGGGGGTATTGACGGATGTCTCAATGATTTAGAACATCTTGATATCATTCGAACTCGATCAATCCAACCCGATCTGGAATATATTTTTAAACACGCATTGTCCCAAGAAGTCATCTACAGCAGTGTTTTGAAAAAAGATCGTGAAGCGATTCATGAACGCATTGCCTCTGTTATGGAGCAGATGTTCCATGACCGCCTAAGTGAGTTTTACGAAACGCTGGCATTTCACTTCGCTCAGGCTCGAGTAGACATTAAAGCCGTATTTTATCTGATGAAATCCGGAAGAAAAAGTCTGAGAAGATATGCCGTTGAAGAGTCACATCAGCATTTTCAGCAGGCCTTTGATCTCATCTGCGGGAAATTGCACAAGACAATGGATGAGAAGGAAGTGTTAATCGACATTCTAATCAATTGGGCTCTGGTTTTTTATTACCGGGGCGATTTCAAGGGCCTCGAAGAACTGATGCGCTCTCACATGAACATTGCCGAAACCATGGCCGACAGAGCCAAGATTGGCATATTTTACTCCTGGTTTGGTTTTGCCCTGTTTTGTCGGGAGAAGATTAAAGATTCCTATATATACCTTAAAAAAGCGCTGGAACTTGGAGAAAAAATCGAAAATCAATTGGTTATCTGTTCCGCCTGTACATCGCTTACATGGGTCTGTGCCGAACTTGGTCTTTTTAAGGAAGGAATTCAATACGGAGAAAGGGCTCAAGGGATTTGCGAAACTATAGATTCGGATTCAACCCTTTTTTTCCAATCTCTAGGCGGTATGAGTTTCAACTACTTTTATATGGGAGAAAGTCAAAAGAACTTTGAGATTGGAAAAACCCTTCTTAATTACGGAAGAAAATATTCCAGCAGCAGAAGTCTGGTAGTGGGTCATATCAGCATTGGACACGCCTACTGGGCTGCAGGAAAGCTATCATCAGCCATCGAATGTTATCAAAAAGCGATAGAGGTTGCCAAGGATCCTTTTTATCTTCAGTGGCCTGGTCTTTTCCTCGGCATGAGCATTGCCCAGAGCGAACAGTTTAGAGAATCTGAGCCTCCTCTCCAAAAGGTATTGGAATATGGAATGAATTGCGGGTGTGAAAGCATTGGGTCTCCCGCCTACTTATTTCTAGGTGTGGTAATGATTCGCAAGGGCAGCATGGCACTTGGATTGAATATGATCAAAGAAAAACTAGAATCCTGTAAACAAAATGAGAGAAAGTTCGGTATCGTATTGATTGAATACATCCTCGGAAAATTTTTTTTTCAGTTGGCCTTACGTTTGGAACCTGTCAGCTTATCCAATATGTTTAGAAATATCGCCTTTCTGATTCGATACCTTCCTGTGGCTGAGAAGAAGGCATTGGTTCATTTTAACAGTGCTATTGAGGCCGCAAGCGAGATTGGTGCCAATGGAATTATGGGTCAGGTTTATTATGATATGGGAATTCTGCACAAATTAAAAAAAAGAACGGGTCAAGCTCGGGAATGCCTTTCCAGAGCAGCCCAGATTTTTGAACAATGTGAGGCGAATATATACCAGGAGCAGACAAGAGAAGCTCTGAAGTCTCTATAGCGAGGGGCTTGTAATACCTTTAATTCCAATTCAAAATTGTCGTATGATCCCGGCAATAGGGTAAAAGGAGGCAGAATCATGTCACAGATTAGTGCCGAAGTCTCGCGTGATTTGTCGTTGAAAAGCTGCGAGCTTACCGAAGGTGTGAAGAAGTTAAGAAAAGCATACTTCAAGGCTGCCCCGGAGATATGTATCGAGCGTGCCAAATTTGTGACGAAATTCAGTATTGAGAACGGCCTGTTTGAAAGGGAAAGAATCACCATTCTCGATAAGGCCAGGATGTACAGAAAGGTCCTGGAAAATCGCGTTTCGGTAGTCAGACATTCGGCGGGTTACAAGTACACACGAGACGGGTTAAAACCCTTCGATATCGTGGACACTTCTCCCTTTGCCGGCTCAACGACTAGTAAGTTTAAGGGTGTGCCGCTCTATCCGGAGTTCTTTGCCCTGAACCTCTGGCCGGAACTTTGGACCATTTCTAAGAGGAATAGCAACCCTTACCATATCCACTCCCGTGAGGTGGAAGTCCTCAATTTAGATATCTTCCCCCATTGGATGGAGAAAAACATATTAGAGCTTACCCGGAAGAGAGCTTCCAGAGAAGATCAAAAGAAAATAAAACTCGTTCAGCACCTTGTTTTTTTCCTGACCAGCAAGCCGGAGTGTATCTCCCACACGATACCGGATTTTTCAAAGGTTTTAGAATTTGGCCTGCAGGGGATCATCGATGAGGCTGAGAAAAACAAGGATGGGAAATCTTCTTCCACAATAGAGTTCTACACCGCCATCCAGGAAGTGCTAAAAGGGATCATTGTCTATTCCCGGAACCTGGCGAAGGAGGCCGAAAGACTGGCCGGTTTGGAGACGGAAGGGAACCTTAAAGAGCAGCTTCTCGCAATCGCTGAGACCTACCGGCGTGTTCCCGAGTTCCCGGCCCAAAACTTCCGTGAAGGGTTGACCACCATTTGGATTTGCTGGACGGCCATCCACTTGGAGAACCCTAATATCGGTCTGAGCCTCGGCAGGCTGGATCAGATCCTTTATGCCCTATATCAAAAGGATATAAATAACGGAAATCTTGATATCCAGAAAGCCGTGGACCTGCTATGTCACTTCTGGCTCAAGATAGGCGATCACGTCCCAGCCATACCGGAGGCAGCAGAGCAGCTGTTCGGCGGGACCGGCTCCAACCAGGCCATCACCATCGGCGGAGTGGACAGGAACGGCACGAACGCCGTGAACGATCTCACCTACATCATGCTCAGAGCAACAGAATTGATGAAGCTGCGTGATCCCAACCTAAACGCCAGGTATTACCAGGTTATAAATTCAAAAGATTATCTAAAAAGACTCTGTGAGGCCAATATCGTGACAGGCGCCACACCGGCACTTCACAACGACAAAGCGGTCATCAAAGCACTTGAAGCCAAAAACGAGACTCCCAAGCAGGCAAGAGATTACGGTATCATTGGCTGCGTAGAACCCGGGAGTAACGGTCGGTTCTATGGCCACTCGGCCGCTATATTGTTAAACCTAACCTCGGCACTGGAACTATCAATGTTCAATGGAACACACAGGCACACAGGAGAACGACAAATAGGCCCGGAGACGGGCGATCCCTCTACTTTTAATACTTTCGGTGAGTTTTGGAACGCCTTCGAGACGCAAACCCGATGGTTAATCGAACAGTCAACGGCTCTGAACAATCTCTTTGGCAAAACGCACCAGTGCTTTTACCCCACTCCTATCCTCTCAGCCTTCTTCGAAGGTCCCATGCAAAACGGAAAGGACCTCATTGAAGGTGGGGCGGCCATCAATGCATCCGGGGCGACCATCATCGGCCTTGCAGATGTAGCCGATTCCTTGAGTGCCATTCAAAGGGTGGTTTTCAGGGAGGGCGCTGACCCCAGAGAGAAACGAGTTGCCTTCGCAGATCTCATCGGAGCACTTGAAAGGAACTTTGAGGGTGACACCAATGATAAAGCGCTACGGTTGAGGCTTTCCAAAAGTGAAAAGACCCCCAAATATGGCAACGAAGATCCAATGGCCAATCAAAACGTCTGCCGGATCGTAGAGCTGTTGGATGAAGCCTTCGACATGATAAATAATTACCGCGGCGGTAAATACCGCGTCGGATACTGGACCATGACCAGTCATGCCGGATTCGGAAGGCTGATGGGGGCTCTTCCCAACGGGCGTAAAGCCAGTGAAAACTTCAGCAGCGGCATAACTCCCGTATCGGGAGTCACACCTGATCTTGTCAAGACCTTGGGCTCCGTGGCGTTTCTGCCGCCGGAGTGTTTTTCCAACGGCGTGGCCCTGAATCTCAAGTTCAACCCAATAGACGGTGATGATCAAAAGATGCTGGATAACCTCGTTGCCTATGTAGAGAGCTATTTCGGTGATGGAGGTATGGAGATCCAGTTCAATGTCATTTCCCACGACAAGTTCATCGAGGCGGTTAATAATCCTGAAGACTACCCAGATCTCCTGGTACGGGTATCGGGTTACACCGCCTATTTCAAGGATTTGACCCGCGAGATGCAAAAAGAGATCATCGATCGCACCGAGTACCGTCTCTCTACCGGACGAGCTAGTTATTAACCCGCCGTTTAAACTGCCTTGAAAGAAAAGGAGGCACAATGTTGAGAAAATGGTTAAATGCAAATAGTATGTTGAGGACAGAACTGAGTGGAGTCGCTACGGACAAGTTCCTTGAGTTCCTTCTCTATGGCATGGACTCCGCTTTCTGGCTGCTCAAGGGATACAAGCAAAACATAAAGAATTTCAGTGGTCGGTATGTCTTTACTACCCAAAACAACAGAGTCGCAGCGTCCGCTGTTTTCAAGGATGGCGATATGGTCGTCCACGAAAAGGCTTTGAATCAATGGGATGTGAAAGTTACCTTTAAGAATGCCCAAGCACTGAGGGACTTTTTATTTTCCGGTGACCAGGACATCGTCGACTCGCTACTCAAAAATGAGGTGGAAGTGGACGGTAATTTGAACTATATCTACAAGTTCGGTTTCATGGCCAGGGATCTGGAACATAGATTAGGGATCGTCTAAGATGGAATCACTCTATCCCCTTATCGTTGATGTGGTGAGGGGTAGCCTCGAGGACGGCCCCGGCATTCGGAGCGTCGTCTTTTTCAAGGGGTGTCCCCTCAACTGTATATTCTGTCACAACCCTGAAACCAAGGAGCCACAGGCGGAGATGGCCTTCTATTCGGGGAGATGCATCCAATGCGGCTCTTGTGCCGAGGCCTGCACGGAGTCCGCCATTGATTTCAATCTTCCCGGTCGCATCTCAAGAGAGAAATGTGTCCGATGTGGAGACTGCGCCATTGTCTGTCCGGGAGTCGCTCTCAGGCGCATAGGCAGATACTACCCGGTGAGTGAGCTGAAGGAAGTTCTCATGAAGGACAGCACCTTCTACCGCCATTCCGGGGGCGGGGTGACACTCTCCGGCGGCGAATGTACGATGTATCCTCATTATGTAGAATCGCTGTTGTTGCTCTTGAAGGCGGAGGGAATACACGTCACACTAGAAACGGGGGGCCACTTTGAATACTCTGTCTTTAAGCGGAAAATACTCCCGCATATAGATCTCATTTATTACGACATTAAGTTCGCAGACCGAGAAATGCATATAAAATACACCGGAAAGTCCAACAGACGCATTCTCGACAACTTCCACCGCCTCATCTCAGAGGCTAATCTCGAGGTTCATCCCAGACTGCCTCTGGTGCCCGGAATCACGGCCACCAAGGAGAATTTTTCTGCCGTAGTGGATTTTCTTTGCAAGGCCGGAGCTGACAGTGTATCCCTTCTTCCCTACAATCCTCTGGGGCTGGAAATGGCTGCATCCATCGGAAAACCAGTGCCGGATCTTCCAAAGGGATTCATGAAGCCTGATGAAGAGCGAAAGAGCTACGCTGTGTTCGAAAATATTCTTGATAAAAAAAGGGATGGTAGGCTTCGGTGGCCTGCGGGTAAAAATGATTGAAATCATTACCGGGCGAAGCACTGACGCAAGGCAGAATTCCCGCCCAATTGTAGCGGGAGGCTTTATTATATGTTTTGACAAAAGCATATGGCCTTAAATGCGACTTATGGGCGAATTATTACCTGAATTTTGCACGAGCCTCCGGCTCGCCCTTTGGATAAAAATTGATGAGAAAAAAGATCATCATCCAATATACCCTTTGGGTAAAATGTATGGTTATACGATTTTGTTTAAATACGCTTCAATTACGTAACTTAAAGATTCTCATCAATTTTCTGCAAGATTCAAGCATAAGATATTCCTCAGAATACCGTAATTATCCGATCCGAGGAATACGCTCGCTATTGCAGTTCACGAGGTGAAAACAATGATTGGAGAAAACACTGTCCGAGTCTTTCTGGCCGGGGTGAACCGAGAACCTTCCGAACGGGCTATGAAGTCGGCGGTTCGTTCTGCAGTTAATTCGACCACCGATTTTTCCTGGTTGTCCAAAGGCGATGCTGTATTCATTAAGCCGGCCCTAAACTCAGGTAACCCCTATCCGGCTACGACGCATCCCATCGCCATCGGGACAATGATTGAGCTTCTTAAGGAAAAAGGAGCAGGTCGGGTGTTCGTAGGAGACATGTCAGGCATTGAACACGTTAAACTCTCACCGAGCGGAGTGAAAGGCAGCTCTCGCCGTTTTATGGAGACTTCCGGCATTGCTCGAGCCGTTCGGTCGGCGGGAGGGGAGATCCATTTTTTCGAGGAAGCCGGATGGAACGCCTTTTATGAAGATATCCCGACAGTGGGCTCCAACTGGAAGAATGGGCTGATGATGCCTAACATACTTAGGGAGGTGGAACACATTATTCTTATGCCCCGTTGCTCCCGCCATGTCATCGTAGGCACAACATTGGGTTTGAAGGCTGTGGTGGGCTATTGGCGAACAGATACACGTCTGGAATACCATCGAGATGCTTCCACACTGCAGGAGAAGACGGCCGAAGGTAATACCGTCGAAACCTTGTTGAAGAAGCAGCGGCTGGTGGTTTCTGCAGCAGATCAAATACTCACCATTTATGGTCCGGATGAAGGATATATCTTCCAGCCAGAGAACGGTTTGGTAATCGCATCGGAGTCGGTGGTAGCCCACGACATGGTGTCGCTAGCGTGGCTCATAGAAAACAGGGACAATATCCCGTCATTGAATAAGAGTTCCTTCAGAGACAGGAATCGGTTTTATGCCATGTGCGCCAATTATTATATCGTCAGCAAATTGGGTGGATGGGGAACGGCAATTTTCTCGGAAAGACTGATAAAGGACTATCTCAACACCGTTTGGGATAATCGGGTTCTAAATCATGCCTACCAGGTCTTTGGTGGCCAGCCTAAGGTTATCCTTGAAGCGGCCAACGACATCCTTCCCGAAGATCTGAAAATGCGGTTAGGCGAGATGATCACTCGTTCGGTCTGATTGGTGATTCGATAATCTTGAACTATAATAGCGAGCGAATAATAAATTGTCAGAATTCCTTACAATCGCTGCGAAACCCTTCCGCAAGGCAATGGTCAAAAAACCCTCATATGAAGAATTGGAACAAAGGATCAAAGAATTGGAAAAATATGCTCTTGCCCAAAGGCAGGTGGAGAGAGATCTGAGGGTTTTTAAAATTGCTGTCGAATCATCTATTAATGTCATTGGAATAACGGATCTGGAAGAAAAACTGACATATGTGAATGATTCTTGTGTAAAAATGTGGGGCTACAATGGCAAGGACGAGACGCTCGGGAGGCTTTTGCCGGAATCGACAAGGTTCACCGAGATTTGATTTTGGGCCACAGCCTTCAGGGAATGGATATCCACTATATGGCTCCGGATGATGAAACATTGAAGGCGGCGATGGATAAATACACCATGTGGATTGACGATCAAATCGTAAATGTTGACCAAAGTGTTGACCAAGAAGAAACTCAAACAAATTAAATGGCCTATAAAGTCTTATGAAACAAGCATCTATAAACATATCACTTCACAAATCCCCAAATAAAAAAGGTTTACAGCCTTTTATCTCTGCAAACCCTTACTATCATTGGCGCGCCCGGCAGGATTCGAACCTGCGGCCTACGGATTCGAAGTCAGGGCCTCTGAGTTTCCTAACCTCCTCAATTTATTATAACTAACTGATTTCATTACAATCAATTTTCCACAATTTTTCTGATTTTATTCAATTTTAGCAGATTTTGGAACATTTTTCTCA
>JAQYVK010000215.1 GCA_030145585.1 Desulfatiglandales bacterium
CATATCCTTGATCTCTTCTTTGATTTCTTCAGAGAGAAAGATCCTGTTTTTCTCTAAAAATTCTTCAGGTTTTAAACCCTCTCCCAGGTTTTGCATCTGGTCCTTTTTAATCCCTTCAATTCGAAAGACTTTGTTAATGGCGGCCCCATGCCGTCCACCACGCTCATCGAGGACAAGCTCGCCGTAATTGATTCCTATCCGTAACTCAATCCTCTCTTTTTCCGGCGCTTCTTTATTATAATCGTCTGCATTTTGAAGGATTTTAATTGCAGCTCTGACCGCATCCGCTCCAGTGGGGAATGTGACCATATAACCATCACCGATATTCTCAAGAAATTTTGCCCTAAAGCCTTGAGCGACTTCACGGACACAATCCTTCATCCTGTTTTTTATCCGCATAGCAAAAACATCTCCCTGGGTGACGGCCATCTTGGTCGATTCGCAAAGATCCACTACAAGAATCGCTTCGTTGATGAACGAGTCCTGCTTTTTAAAGACCCCCCAGGGACGAATACCCCCCCGTTTAATGATCCAAAAAACAAGGAGCATAAGGGCCACAGTAACAGCCACTATAAAGGTCTTTTCTTGATAAAACGGGACCTCCTTGGGGGGGATGATATCTTTCATGCTTTCTCTCATCTCCTCAGGCGACATGCTACCCATCCTCCCCCCCATCTCTTTCTCCCTGTTAGGATCTCGCGTCGACGACTCTTCCCCCGGAGGTGAATTACTGTCCGTTTTTGGGATGTTCATTTTTGTGGGTTGGGCGTAAGAAGATCGTAGCCCTGCTTCAAATGAAAAAAAAGGGGCTTCCCATAGAAGAGTAGCCCCGCCCAAAACAAAAAAAATAATTAGGGTAGAGGAAACGCGCCTGAACATCGGTGAATTACATTTCATAGAGGTTCCTTGTGAGCCATACTAAAGTCCTACTATTTTAACAATCTAAAACAAAAAATCAACCCATGATTTCATGACCTTTTGGCGTATATCATCTCTCTCTTTTTGTTTCATTCTTACCGAACACCCCTCGTCTATACTACGAGGGGTTCTAATAGGGTTGATTAAAATCAACTATTGTATCATGCCGGACTTGATAAGCCTGCCCCGGCAATGAGTACGCCGGGGGCATCCAGAATACCCAGCCCCATCTTTCCTGGATTCCCCTTCGACTGCCGGTTGTGAGAATTGGCATTTACAACCGGCCGCTCAGGGTGGTGAGCCTGTCGAACCACGACTTTTATCCTCCTTTGGAGGATTAGCCGGAATGACGAGAATGGTGTCCGTTCTACTTTTTACGAACCCGTTAAAAATTGAAACCCCTTCCAAACCAAAAGAGCGTAGACAGATTGTGTTCTGGCCGGAAAAGGAGGAAAAAAGGGAAAAAATAAAATGGTTCTGAAAGGGACTGGATCGGTGAACGAGCCCATCGGATACTTCATATCCAACTGGATACCCCAAAAAAATAGATGTGGATACAAAGTATCCAAATTTTCGGGCTGATGCGGACATTTGGCGAGCACTGAACTCCAATAAAGCCTGCAGTAACAATGAGTTAGCCCACAATGCCACAATGTGGCATACGTCTTGCAAAATTTTAAACTCAAACGAGACAAAAGGAGAGTAATCATGGAAAACACAGCAACCGCCAGAAGCATTCACGTGGACCCGGTGTGTGGTATGGAGGTGGACCCCGGAAGTACACGTCTGGTCGCCAACTTCGAGGGGCACAGTTACTGGTTTTGTAACGAAGGCTGCCGCAACTCCTTTGAAACGAATCCGAAGAAATATCTGGAGCCCAAGCCCACAAAACGCAAGGGCATATGGGGCCGTTATCTTGATCGATTGAACAGGTCTACAGAGGGAAAACCCCTTAAATGCCATTGAGGTGTGGAGTCTATCGGATTGAGATAAAGGACTACACCGAAATATTAACACGCATCACAAACATCCAGTGAAACTCACTTACTGAAGGAGAATAGATCCATGCAGACTATCATTCCACTTATTTTCGTCGGCTTGTTTGCCTATCTCATGTTTTTCCGCAAAGGGGGAATGGGCTGTTGTGGTGGCCACAGTGGGCACGATTCAAGGAGCCCCCAAGATAAGCACACGGGGACGCCTCCCGGTGACCCCATGGGCAACATAATCGATCTGAAGGAAGAAGATTATACTGTCTTGCCACCTAGAGAGAACCCTATTAACCGAAGACTTCCAAGGTGAACCTTCAACCGAAACAACACTGGTCAAAAGGGTCTAACAGTTATAAAAGAAGGTTCTTCTGCAATTTATTTGAAGGAAGACTATGGAGTTCATTTTCAAAGGGGTTGCTCAGATTAGAAGGATTCGGCCCGCCACCCCGCCACAAAACCGGCGGGTAAAAAAGACGGCGGGCAAGAGTCGAGGGATCAAGGGTTCCAGTGAAAAACCATAGAAAGACAGGCAGTTAAAAGATATGAAGAGATTTCATAAGCCCTGTTTGGATATATACAGAATTCCGGAAAATTCAGAGAACAAAATCGATATATTATAGTATTACGGTTAAGGATAAGGGATGCTTAAAGCATTGATGAGATCGTTGCAAAACAGACACCTGAACCCTTGAATCCTTGGATCCTCGAATCCTCTTCTCCAACTAATTTGGAGAAGAACCTAAAAGAAAATGACCTTCATCCAATCAGGGTGAGACTCCGCAGGATCAACAATGAATCACCTTTTCAAAAAGATATTACTTGTGATCTGGGCCAGCGTTGTGGTTTCC
>JAQYVK010000216.1 GCA_030145585.1 Desulfatiglandales bacterium
GAAAATAAATACCGGTACCCGGAGATCTCCCTCTTTCTAGGCCATAACTACCATCAGTTGGGTGAAAACAAGAGGGCCAGAGAAAACCTTCTCAGATATTACAATTGCTGTCCCGATAAAGAACAGAGTCATCTCATATTGACCAAAATCGGTGATACCTATCGTGATGAGGGGGCTCTGAAGGAGGCTGCAGAGTTCTATAACCTTGTTATCACCCTCCACCCCGAAACAGAAGGGGCCGTCATCAGTCGAATCAGGTTGGCCGAACTCAAAGAGGATGGGGCTTTAGAAGCCGATAATGCATTGGTTTCTGCCACAAACATACTGGGCAAGGAGCAAGGCTCGGCCAGAGAGATCTATGAAAAGATATTAAGCCAGCCTTTTGAACAGGATCAAAAAAAATCCTTAGAACAGTTGACTTTGTTTAAGCTTGCCATATTAGAGCAAAATCATGAAAATTATGGTAAAAGTCTCAAAACTTTAAGAACATTACTCAGGAAATTTCCGAACACGTCTTTAAAAAAGGATAGCAAAAGTGCACTGATAAAGTCGATCCAAGCGATCCTCGATGAGGGGATTAAAGATAAAAACTATACGAAGATCATAGTGACCTATGAAAGAGAACGAGATCTCTTTTCCATAGCCAATGACCCTGATCTGTTTTTAAAAGTCGCAAGGGCTTCGATCCATCTCAACCTTCGTGAAATGGCCAATGAGATGTTTAAAAAAGCTGACTCGCTTTGGCCAAGCAAAGAGAAGCCCCCCGATCTGCTCCTCTTCCTGGCCGAGGATTTATTTGAAAGAGAGGAGCTGACGCCGGCTATGGCTAAAGTTAACCTCGTAATCAAAAAATATCCGTCCGATCCATATGTCCCTCGTGCCTACCAGTTGAAAGGCCGGATTCTGTTCAAACAAAAGCATATGGGAAAGGCGGTAGCAATGTTTTCATCGGCCGCCCGATTCCAACTCGACCCCTGCACGCGGGCGGGGATCTTGGTAGATAAAGGGAAGGCATTGGTGGGGGGCGGCCTCCGGAAAAAGGCCTTGATTACCATAAGAGAAGCGAATCGAAACATAGGCGATTGCAACAGTTCCGATACACGCCTTGACAGAGAGACCGGAGAACTCTTTCTCAGCCTAGGGCATCCAAAGGAGGCCCTTTCAATATTCAATCAAGCTCTCGGTGTGGAAAAAAATAAGGAAGAAATCATCCTAATACAACTCAAAATTGCTGAATGTTATTGGTTTTTAAATAAAAAGGCGGATTCTTTAGCTCTTTATGATCAGCTTGCGTCCCTCGAAGATCCGTTCTGGAGCAATCTTGCCAAGGAGCGGAGAGAAGATCTGAATTTCAAGATGGAAATGGGAACAATCAAGTAAGATTGAAAACAGGAGACCGTACCCGACCATGAGAAGGAAAAAGGTATTGCTGGTTGACAAGGATGGAAGAGATCAAGCAAAAATCAGTAAGTTTTTGCTCGAGTCGGGCTTCCGTGTCAGCACTGCAGGCGACGGTCTGTCGGCCTTTGAGGAAATCGTGGGAGACCATCATGACCTGGTCATCGCAGAATTGGATTTGCCCCAATTGAACGGTCTGGATCTCCTCAAGAGGATAAAAGGAGTCAAGAGTTCCCTGCCTGTGATTTTGATCTCGGCCAATGCAAGGGTAGGGGATGCCGTAACGGCTATGAAGCTGGGAGCCCATGATTTTTTATCGAAACCCCTGACATACAAAATGTTGGGACTCATCACGTCCCATTTAAACCATAGTGAGAATGGGGCGGGGGAGGGCAGGCAGGAGGAGAGGTTTACGATCATAACCAAAAACAGTGAAATGAACCGGCTCCTCAAAGAGGCAGGAGAGATAGCCAATAGTCAAGCCTCTATTTTCATCCAAGGGGAGTCTGGTACGGGCAAAGAGCTGTTTGCAAGATATATCCATCGCAAGAGTGGTAGAAAAGACCGGCCTTTCGTGGCCGTCAACTGTGCAGCACTCCCTGAAACCTTGTTGGAAAGTGAATTGTTCGGTCACGAAAAAGGGGCTTTCACGGGGGCAATCACCAGAAAGAAAGGGAAATTCGAAATAGCCAACCATGGAACCATTCTTTTGGATGAAATAAGCGAGATGGACTTTCAACTACAATCCAAGCTCTTGAGGGTGCTTCAGGAAAGGGAGATTGACAGGGTCGGGGGAGTCGGCCCAATCACTGTGGATGTGCGGGTGATTGCCACAACGAACAGGGATATTGAGATACAAATGGAGGAGGGAAAATTTAGAGAGGACCTTTATTATAGGCTGAACGTGATTCCCATCCACTTGCCCCCCTTGCGGGAGAGGAGAGATGATATCTCCCTGCTCGCCAATTATTTTATCGAGAAATACAACAGGTTAGATGAGCGGGATGTCAAAGGATTGACAAAAGAGGCCGAAGACGCATTGTCGCAGATGCCCTGGAAAGGGAACGTCAGGGAGCTTGAAAATGTGATTGAGAGGGCGATTCTCATGTGCAAGGGGGATCATATCGAAGAGGAAGGTCTCTTGATGAAAGGTAAAGCCAAGAAACAGGATGATCCGGGACACCTTTTTATGCCCACAGTGCCCTTAAAAGAGATGGAGAAAAAGGCAATTTTTCAAGCCCTCGATCACACGAACGGCAACAGGACACACGCGGCTGAGATTTTAGGCATAAGTGTCCGAACACTTAGGAATAAAATGAACGATTACAGGAAAACCATGGAAAGCCTTTAAGAGAGGCATGTAAATTGCTTCTAAACATCCTAGAGGTCTTTTTAAGGAAAAAAGGGGAATTAAATGCCGGAAAAATTATCTTTTGATAGGACATTTCGCGCCTTAGAGAACGCTATTAATGTAGCACACCAGCGACATAACCTCATCTCGAGTAATATCAGTAACCTGGACACGCCCAACAAGAAAGGGATGGATATTGATTTTAAGAAGGCCATGGCCAGGGCATTGGAATCGGAACATGAGATGAGTAAGACCCACTCGGGACACATGGGTCCGAAGATGGATGGCGCGCAACAAGCTGAACCCTTTGAGGACGAGGGTGAATGGAATGGTTATAACTGGATCAACATCGATCGAGAGATGACGAAGTTGATTGAAAACAATTTGCAGTATAGAACCGTAACCGAAGTCCTTTTAAGGAAAATTGCAATCATGAAAGAGGTTATAAGAGGAGGAAGATAACATGGACTTTTTAACGTCCCTCGAGGTCAGTGGATCAGGACTGTATGCCCAGAGAAAAAGGATGGATATTATTGCCGGTAACCTTGCCAATATCGAAACGACACGTTCGGAAGGTGGCGGACCCTACAGGAGAAAAATGGTGCTCATGAGCACAAAACCGAGCGAAACCTTTGACAGGGTTCTCAATGCTCAGGTCGAGGGGGTTCAAATTGATGGCGTTGTAGAAGATAAAAGCCCTTTCCAGATGGTCTATAATCCAAGCCACCCTGATGCGGATGAGAATGGAAATCTCTTTAAGCCGAATATCGATTTGATCGTGGAAATGACTAACATGGTGATGGCCAGGCGGGCATTTGAGGCGAATTTAACGGCCATCAAATCGACAAGGCAGATGGCGGTCAAAGCGCTAGAGATAGGGAGGTAAAATATGGATGTCCTGAAGATTCAAAATCTGCCTCAGGCTGCTGCCGGGATTAACGGGAAGGTTCAACAGAAGGATAACGCAGAGTTTGGGAAAATTATCAAGGGGGCGATCGAAAAGGTTGATCGGTTAGAGAAAAATGCGGATCAGTCTGTTGTCGATCTTTTACAGGGCAAAGCATCGATTCATGAAACAATGATAGCCCTACAGAAAGCCGACATGTCCATGCAATTGCTTCTGAATATAAGAAATAAGGTGATTGAATCCTATCAGAACATCATGCATATGCAGTTTTAACGGATAGATGGATTCGGCCATTCCCCGCGACCTTGATGTTGATAAAATGATTCGGGCCTCAATAAGAAGGAAATCATAGGATGAATGATTTTGTGAGCCAGTTTCTCAATCTTCTGAGATCCCTGCCACTTTCAAAAAAGATCAGTATGGCGTTTGTCCTCTGTCTCGTGGTAGCCGGATTTGTCCTCATGTTCCTGTGGGCAAATCAGGTCGACTATCAGGTGTTGTTCAACAATCTCGCCCCCGAGGACGGCGGCGCCATTATCCTGAAACTGAAGGATGAAAACATCCCTTACAGGGTGGACGGGAACGGTACGATCATTCTGGTGCCGGCGGAAAGGGTCAATGAATTGCGTTTGGCCATGGCAGGCGATGGATTGCCGACCGGGGGGAATCTGGGATTTGAGATATTTGACAACACGGACTTTCGGACCACCAGGTTTGTTCAGGAATTGAATTACCGGAGAGCCCTGCAGGGGGAATTGGCCAGAACCATAAACCAGTTTAAAGAGGTCAAAAGCTCCCGGGTCTTTATTGTCCTTTCAAAAGAATCTCTTTTTCTTGACAATATCACGCCGGCCACCGCATCGATCCAGCTGGACCTGAAGTCTTCTTTACCACCCAGCAGGCTTGCTGCGATCATTCATCTCGTAGCAAATGCGGTGGAGGGTCTTGAACCTGGAAAGGTCACCGTCGTGGATACAAAGGGTAGGGTGATCTTTAAGGGTGGGAACCAGGATGAGGCGACGGCCCTTGTAAACAATGCACAGCTTGATTACAGACGACGAATAGAAAATGAGATTGGCAAAGATGTCCAAACCATGTTGGAGGGTATTGTCGGATTGGGCAAGGCCATCGTTCGGGTAAATGCCGAGATAGACTTCAATCGCACGACTTTGAACGAAGAGGTATACGATCCCCAAGAGACAGCCGTGAGAAGCATGAGGAATATTGAAGAGTCGACAGGGAGGGATACAACCACCGAGGGGGGGGGAGAGACATCAGTCAACCAGAGAAGGGGTGTCCTTTCTGGTGAGGGCTTGTCTCAGAGTTTGAAGTCAAAGAGGGATGTGACCACAAATTATGAAATCAATAAAATTACACGCCAGATCTTCAAACCGGCCGGAGAGATAACCCGACTTTCCGTTGCAGCGGTGATTGATGGGACATATCAATCTGAAAAGTTAGAGGACGGTACCACCAGGAAGACATATGTCCCAAGAAGTAACGCTGAACTAAGAACATTTCAGGACATCGTTAGGAAGGCGATGGGCTATAGTGAGGATAGGGAGGATCAAGTCTCTGTGAGTTCGGTACCTTTTTCAGAAGCGATGCAAATGGAAACCCCAGCGGATCTGAAAAGTGGAGAATTCGATATCCCCGAGGTTTTTTTGGCCTACAAGAAGACTATCATCAACATTTTCTTGGTGATCCTCGTTTTCTTTCTGGTCGTGAGGCCCTTGCTAAAGGGGCTCAGGAGAGTGAGCGAAGAAACGACCCTCAGGCTGGGGGAATTGCCGGCTGGAGGCGGGCAGGCACAAATCCCTGAATCAGGAGAGGGGGGACGAAAAGAGAGGGTACTCAAAATAAGTAATAATAAGCCGGAAAAGACGCAACAACTCTTAAAAGGTT
The DNA here is from genome assembly GCA_030145585.1 of Desulfatiglandales bacterium. GTDB lineage: Bacteria > Desulfobacterota > DSM-4660 > Desulfatiglandales > HGW-15 > JAQYVK01. The sequence continues at coordinate 5,562 of JAQYVK010000216.1, forward strand.
GGATAAATGAGTAAGGGAAATGGCTGCTGAACAACTTGATCTGAATAACCTGTCAGGCCCGCAAAAAGCGGCCATTTTTTTGTTGACCATGGGAGAAGATTTTACGGAATCCTTTTTTAAAACCCTGGATCAAAAAAGTATCAACAAGATAGGACAACATATCTCCGAAATATCCTATATCCCATCAGAGGTCATCGACGCGGTCATGAATGAATTTATGACAGGTCTTCAAAACGAAATTGATTTGTCGGTCTCGGGAAAGGATTTTCTCGAACAGGTCGCAACAAAGACCCTTGATGAAGGGACGGCGAAGGAGATTTTTAAGGTAGTAGGTGACAAAAGCCATCAAGTTCCTTTCCGTGGTCTTCTGCACGTTCCGGCGGATAACCTTGCGAGGATTCTTCAAGGAGAACATCCTCAAACCATATCTTTGATACTATCCTATCTCCCTCACGAAAAGGCGGCAGAAATATTCGGCCTCCTTCCCGGAGAGATGCAGGCCGATGTCGCCCTCAGAATTGTCAATATCGGGAAGGTCCATGAAGACGTCATCCGAGATCTTGACGAGGCTATTAAGCAGGATATTTTTAAAATCGGAACAGCCACCAAGAAATTTGAAGGTATCGAGACACTGGCCAATATCCTCAATGAGGTCGATGCAAGGATAGAAGAAGAGGTCTTGTCCTATATTGAAGAAGACGATGAACCACTGGCGGATCGAATCAGACAGAAGATGTTCATTTTTGAGGATCTCTTGGGAACCGAAGACAGGAATTTTAGGGAGATATTACAAAACGTGGATACCTCGACCGTGGGAAAAGCCTTGAAAACGGCCTCCGATGAGATGAAACAGAAAGTATTTAAAAACTTATCAGAACGGGCTGGAGAAATGCTACAGGAAGACATTGAAATCATGGGTCCGATTAGGTTGAGAGAGGTCGAAGAAGCACAGCTCAGTATCGTTAAAACCGCAAAGAGACTTGAAGCAGAAGGGAAGATTGTCTTAGCAGGTAAAGGCAAGGAGGATATCCTTGTCTAAAGTTTCAAATAGCAAAGGGTCCATATCACGAGCAGAAGAGATATGGCCTAGATTTGATGCAGAGTCTCCGCAATCACCTTCTTTCCCCCGAAAAGAGGAGAAAGAGGACTTTGTCTCGTTCCGCAAAGAGGAAGAAGAAAACCCAGGGTTTACCCCCCTTGAAGAGCCGAGAAGTGAGCACAACATAAGGAAAAGGGCGGAAGACATCCTAGAGGAAGCACAGAGCAAAACGGTTTTTTTAGAGCGGGAGGCCTATGAAAAAGGATTCGACCAGGGAGAAAAAGATGGCCGTGAGTTGGGTCAGAAAAAGATCGTCAAATCGATTGAAAATATTGAGAACCTTTTCATCGAGCTCGGCAATCTAAAAACGGAAATCCTAAAGCAATGTGAGAAAGAGATCCTTGAATTGGTCTTTTCTATCGCCCAAAAGATTATCCATAAAAAGATAGACGAAGACGATAAGATTATCAAAGAGGCGGTCATCGAGGCGATGCATTCGGTCACCGAGAAGAGCCAAATTGTGATCAAAGTTAATCCGGCAGATTTTGACACCATAGAAAACATGAAACCGGAATTCTTCAGGACCTTCAGAGACCTGAAATCCATCGTAGTGACTCCAGATCAATCCGCCAGCAGGGGGGGATGCCTATTGGAAACCCCTTATGGTGATATCGATGCAAGTGTAGAGGCCCGCTTGGATAAAATACATCAATGCCTGAATAGGGCTTTTTTAGTAAAGGGTGATGAATGATTTAAGTTCATTGGTGTCCAAAATAAATGGGATGCCTCAATGATAAATTGAGAAGTGGTGTTGTTTGTAGCTGTAATCGGTCTGGAATGTTGGAAATCTTCTTTTACCCAGTCTTCCATTATTCCACCATTCCAAGGTTCCTTTTTTTTTAGCAACCGGCTCGAGGCTGATTCACCAGCTTATTAAGGACTTTTAATGCCTGTTTTGGACAAGAGTGATCTAAACTACAAAATCAATTGGGATAAATATTCAAAAGCCGTCCACGCGTGTAAACCGATTCAGTTGGAGGGGAAGATCGTAAAGGCGGCAGGCATTGTGGCCGAAGCCAATGGGCCGGGTCTGGGTGTCGGGAGTCTGTGTGCCATTAAAAACCCGGACGGCCCGGACATCACGGCGGAAGTTATCGGGTTCAAAGGGCAAAGGGTCATTATCATGCCCTTTGGTGAGATGAGGGGTATAAAGCCCGGAAGCCGAATTGTCGATATCAGCAAAAGACCGACCGCTCACGTGGGAGAATCCTACTTGGGCCGCGTGATAGACGGCCTGGGGCATCCCATGGACAAGAAGGGCTTAATTAGGGCGGAGGACGAATATTCGATCTATGGGGACCTCCTCAATCCTTTGAAGAGAGAGATTATCGGGGAGGTGGTCGATGTGGGAGTACGCCCCATCAATGCCTTATTGACATTGGGAAAGGGGCAAAGAATTGGTATTATGTCAGGTTCCGGCGTGGGGAAAAGTGTCCTCATGGGCATGATAGCCAGGAATACCGCCGCTGATGTCAATGTCATTGCACTGATAGGTGAACGGGGCAGGGAAGTCCGAGAATTTATCGAAAGGAACCTGGGGGATGAAGGGCTTCAAAGGTCGGTCGTTATCGTGGCCACTTCCGATGCCCCCTCTTTGGTGAGGATAAGGGCGGCCTATCTTGCCACAACCATGGCTGAATATTTCCGGGACAAGGGCCTGGATGTCATTCTCATGATGGATTCCATCACCCGATATGCCATGGCATTGAGGGAAGTGGGGTTGGCCGCCGGGGAACCGCCTTCGGCACGCGGGTATACGCCCAGTGTTTTTACCCAAATGCCCAAACTTCTGGAGAGGGCAGGAACGGTCGAAGACAGTGGGAGTATAACCGGGATTTACAATGTCTTGGTCGAAGGAGACGACATGAGCGAGCCCATTGGGGATACGGTTCGATCCATTGTGGACGGGCATATCGAATTGTCTCGAAATCTTTCCCACAGGGGGCACTATCCGGCCATTGATCCCTTGACGAGTATCAGCAGGGTTATGAAGGAGATTGTCGATCAGGAGCACCTTGAATGCGCGAAAAAGATGATCCAGGTCCTCTCCACCTATAGGGAAGCGGAGGATTTAATTCACATCGGGGCCTATTCGGAAGGCAGTGATCCGGAGATAGATTTCGCCAAAGAGATGATCGGTAAAATTAACGCGTTTCTCCAGCAGGATATCTATCAAAAGGTGAACTTTAAAGAAAGTATCGACCAATTGCAGGCATTATTCACGTAGAATGAATGAGGCCGTTAATCATGTAATCTCGAAAAGGGAAATTCGATATTCGTATTTTAGATTTGTTATCGACGCCTGTTCCCGCGGTCCTTTTTCGGGGGTTGCCTCATGCCGTCGGTTCTACAGGTGGACGTTGATTGGGAGGGGGCGTTAAGCTAAATCTGATGAAGAAATTTTCATTTCGACTCGATCGCTTACTCAATTATAGAAAATTTCTAGAAAAGCAGGCACAAAAGAATCTATTTAACGCAAAGAACGAGGCGCTAAAGCGGGAAAAGGCGCTGGAAGGATTGATCCAAACACGCATTGAAACGGATAAACGATGCCGTGACGAAGGGGCCAAAGGGATGGATGTCCCATGGTATCGAATCTATCAATCATTTCTCGAAAAGTCGGACCATGATGTTGAAACGGCTCGTAGTCGTCTTCAAAAGGGGGAGGCGAGGGTCAAGGCTAAAGTGGCTATCTTAGAAAAGAAATCCGTGAGAAAAAAGACCATAGAAGTCCTTAAGGACAAGCAGTATAAGAAGCACCTACACCAGTTAGGAAAAGAAGAGCAAAAGGCCATGGATGAATTGGCCGTCATGGGAAGGAAAAGAAAACCATGAGAATATTTATACTTATTTTTCTCGCCTCCCTAATCCTCGCAAAGATCTTGCTGGGTTCCGTCTTTATGTATCAGCTGAAGGCCGATCCTTTAGGGCTGGAGGGACACGCCATTGCATCTGAACTTCCGGAAAATTCGGAAGGTGAGACAAAAGACCAAACAACCACTGCAAAGAAACAAGATTTCGATATGGATTTTCTCCTTAAAAAACAGACCGACCTTCATCATCAAGAAGAAGAGCTTGCGAAAAAAAAAGTGGAACTCATGGCCATTCAAGAGGAGATCAACAGAAAAATCGAGTCTCTTACCCTGTTACGGAATGAAATCAGATCTCAGGTGAATCAAAAAAAGAGTATTGAGGATGCGAAGCTCAGGCATCTCATCAAGGCATACTCTGCCATGAAACCGCAGAAAGCAGCAACGTTGATTGAGAAATTGGATATCAATTTTGCTATAGAACTGCTCTCCAAAATGAAGGGGGACGCCGTGGGCAGTATTCTAACCTTTGTTGAGGTAGGAAAGGCGGCAAAGATCAGCGAAGGACTAGCCAAGCGGTGAGCAGTGAGCGGTCAGCGGTGAACGGTAATCGCTCAACGCATAACGTTTCGCGGTTTGAGGAGCGCTACGCCCTGTGGAATGTAGATTGGAAGTTCATTCCACGGGGTTAAACGCATGGCGCATAGCGCATAGCGTTTTGTTGGGTTGAATTGGTTCGATTGGTTTTATATTTTCGCTCTGCGCTTCGCTCTATGCGCTCTGCATTGAGCGTTCACCGTTCACTTTCCCTTCTGGAGGTTTTGAAGCATTTGGATCATTCTCTCCTGTTGCTTCAATATCTGTAAGTTTGTTTCGACCATAAATCGCGAGGACACGGCGATCTGCCTCAGATAATCTTCTGAGGGGTTGTTGGAGTAGACCTTGGACCCACCCGTTGCTTCCCCCTTGAGGGCCTCATAGAAATCCCTGTTCAATTCGATCCAGATTCCATTTGGTATGCGCTTCTTGGAACCCGCCCCCTGAGCAAAGAGGAATCCTTGACTCAACAAGAGGAATCCCAGCAGAGAGACCAAAAAGAGGGATCGTTTTCCGATTTTTAACATTTTCATGATGTCATCTCCCAAAGTGAACTTTGGGGCTTCGCCCCAATTGGAATATTGGAATACTGGAGTGTTGGAATACTGGTGACTGTAAGAAATTGAGCCTCTACAGTCACCCAGTGACTGTAAGAAATTGAGCCTCTACAGTCACCCAGTGACTGTAAGAAATTGAGCTTCTACAGTCACCCCTTCTCACTTCCGAATTACCCTCAATTCCATTATTCCACCATTCCATTTTTCCATGTTTAGGGCAACAACTCTAAACCCCAATAAATAGATTTAATTTCAATAGGTGATATAAATCCCGAAACATTAAATTATTCGTCGCCTATTTCAGGAGCAAAAGTTGTGCCGACTGGATTATTAGATGGGTCATGCTCTATCTTTGATGAGTCAGGTGTGGATGGAGAATAGTTTTTTAGAGGGATTAAGCGTAGACGTCGATGACAGATCCCGGTTCTGAGTAGGAATCCGATTCCGGTCCAATACTTTTGACCTGGACGATGGTTTCACGGGTATCCTGCGTGGAGACATTCGTCGCAGTAGCTCTAGTGGGCATCTTTTCCCTGGGCAGAGGTAAAACCGATAGGGACGAATTGTCTCGAATTTCCATAGTCATTTTTCTTCTCTTGTTAAGAACTAATTCATTCTAATACCAAAAATTGAAAATATCAAGACTCTCTTCTAAAAAAGGGAAATATTTTCCTTTCTCGAGTTTTTCCAGAGGTCAAATATTCCCTACGGGCTTCTGCTTCTGGCGTGTATGGTTTGGGGGGTGATGACTTAACAGTTTGATATTGCTTGGTAAAAATAAAATATGAGTTTTGGTATGACCCTTGCTATCCATCAAAGCAGCGCCGGAATAGGCAAGGATTAATAAAGATATGATGAACCCGAAGATCTCAAAATTAGCCTCTCTACCCGTTCAGATAGCGGGTAATAAGCCCCAGCAACCCACAATGTCTGGAAAAGCTGGAGAGGTTTTTGGTCCCAATTTTAGGGATTTTTGGCACCTCGCTCAAAAGATGCAGGAGCATGGGGTCGGGTCTGCTAACAAGAACCTGTTTGCGAAGACGGGAAACCCCTTGGATCCTAAAATTGCACAAAAAAGTCAGGTCGCCGGGATGGCAGGGGCTTTTCGTAAAGGCATGCCTCACAAGCTAGGCCGCGCTTTTTATATAGATCAGCTTCGAGAAGGCCTTTTGGCCAAAGGAAAACCATTGAATAAGATCTCCCTAAAACAGGAGGATCTTTCTTTACTGAAAGATTTTCTCCGCCATTTGGGTTTCTCAAAAGAGCAAGGGGAGGGAATTTTAAAGGAATTGGCGGAAAACCATCCGGGAGGAGAGATTCTCCTGTCCCAATTTATTCAACATATCTCCGAGCTCGGCATACCAGCGAGTAACTCATCTCAGCACATCGAAGCGTCCGTTCTTCCCCAACTGGAATCAGCCTTGAGGATCCTGGGTCTCAAACCAAAAGAGGTGGAGCAGATTTTCGCTGAGGCAAGGACAGAACAGGGCGGGCTGGATTTATCAAAATTGGTGGTCAAATTGAAAACGCTTCATATGGGGATGAGAGATGAAGCCGGGAGAGGAGACCGTCCAGTTGCTTTTGACCAAATCTCAGACAAGCTCGAAAAGATAGGGCTTCACACCCAGGTCATGGAAAGGCCGGGGCAAATCTCACTCAAAGACTTCATCGCATCATTAGAACGAATGACCGGGGTTAAGGATCAGGGGGAGCCCTTGCCGGCTGACATAAAAGAGACCATTAACCGGATTTTGGAAAGAGCCTCACTGTCGAAGGAAAACTCAGAATCTCAAGCATCATTGACATCCCTAGGTAAGCTCAAGGTCGATCCTTCGGCCGTCATGGGAGAAATAGCCGGAAGAGACGGGCTTATAAACAGGGCAGCTCCTTTTAAAAGAAAGGATCCTTTTAATAAAAGGACGGATCCTTTTGCTCCAAAGACAGGGAAAGACAACAATCAGACGATTCAAGGAGTCCAGAAACCGGGGGCTCCCAATTCGATAAAGGGCCTTGGATCGCCTTCCGATGTGAACGGGGACCAGGGGTCAGCCAAAGGGTTGAAAGGGGAAAACTCCGGGATCCAACCTGAAAAGGCGACCTTCCCCATTCCCGGTCAGACGACCGGTTCCACCTTCTCAGAGACAATCCAGGCCATAAAACAGAATCAAACGCCACCACGGGACGTTTTGCCCGCTTACTTGGTCGATCAGTTGGGAAGACAGATATCCAGATCAATACAGAGGGGGGACCGGGTCCTCAAAATCCAACTGAAACCTCCTGAGCTTGGAGTGGTGAAGGTGGAGTTGGATCTCAAAGAGAACGTCCTGAAACTTGGGTTGATCACTGAGAACAGTGCCGTGAAAGAGCTGTTGCTCGCAAATGCCAATGAACTCAAAGAGGCCTTGGTAGAGCAAGGGGTCAAGCTCGAGAAGGTAGATGTTCAGATTGGTGATCATTCCAACCAAACACTTAATGATCAAAAAGAGGGACTCAAAGAGGGACGTAGCGGGAAACAAGGAGACAAGCCGGGCTCGTCTCATCCTAATGACCCTAGGGCGGAAGGGCAGGCCGGCCCTACGATGCCTTTTAAAAAGGATCAACTACTGGATTTAGTGGCATGATCATAAAGAAAGGAACATAACCATGGCTATAGACTCAATAGGATCATTTTTAGGGCAATCATCCGCTTCAAGAGATGAGATTCAAATCAAGGACGGATCTAAAGACATCATCAATAGGGACGAGTTCCTGACCTTGTTTGTCGCACAGCTCAGACATCAAGATCCTTTGAACCCCCTTGACAGCACGGCGTTTACCGCTCAGCTGGCCCAGTACAGCTCACTGGAACAACTCTTAAACGTCAATGAGAACCTTGAGTCGATGAAGGTGTCTCAGGAACAGGACTACCGTCTTCAGGCCCTCGATTTTCTGGGGAAAGAGGTCATTGCTGATGGGGACATGCTGTTTCTTGAACCGAACCAAATGTCTGAAGGCGGGTTTTCCATAACGGACGATGCGAATTGTACGGCCTTTATCATGGACTCTAACGGCATCCCCATTAAATCGATTCCCCTTGGGGTCTTGGGGGCGGGACAACATGACTTTCAGTGGGACGGTCGTAACGCAGCAGGAGCCAAAATGGATCCGGGTATTTATAATTTTGAAGTCACAGCCATGACCGGGGACGGGATGATTCTCCCGGTCACGACCCAGATCACGGGTAAAGTGACCGGTGTGAACCTGGAGGCAGAAACGCCGGTTCTCTTTTTGGGTGATATTCCCATGGTCCTATCACAGGTCATGGAGATCAAAGTCCCCAATTCCTCAGCATTGTAACAAACAGTGCTGGAGAAGGGACAACAGGCCTTAGGGTGGCTCATTGATTCAAAAAACAAAGTTTTAGAAGAATGGTAAACCTTTAAACCAAGGAGGATATAAAGATGGCACTATCAAGCGCACTTTTTTCAGGCATCAGTGGTCTAAACACCCTGGGTAATGCAATGCAGGTCATCGGGGATAACATTTCAAACGTCAATACCCTGGGGTTCAAAAGCAGCAATTTCGCCTTTCAGGACGTCCTGAGCCAGGCCATTAACATCAGCTCCGGGACATCCCAGGTGGGAAGGGGAACCACCATGGGAGATATCAATGTCTCTTTCGAGCAGGGATCCTTTGAATCTACGGGCAACACCACGGATATGGCCCTCAGCGGGGCAGGATTCTTTATGGTCAATGAACCTGGGACCGAAAATATCTTTTACACCCGGGCGGGCAATTTTCGTTTCGATAAGGATGGCTATCTGGTCAATCCTTCTGGATACATCGTTCAAGGCTGGGCACTGGACTCCAACGGCGGTGAATTGGGCTCTACGACCGACGTCCAAATGACCACCTTGACCTCACCCCCCCAGGAGAGCACCAATATTCATACCATCGTCAACCTTAATTCCGCAGGTGCTGACAATTCTGCAGGCACCGATGCTTCTTTGGCCGGGGCCTGGAACGGCACGGCAGCCGTACCCCTCGCGGACAGTGCTTATGAATACCAGACGACCCTTAAGCTTTACGACTCTCTTGGAGATACCCACGATGTGACCGTATATTTTGATAGGGCGAATACGGCTTCGGCCTATGAGTTTATTGTAACATCTAATCCGAGTGAGGATCTCAGGGCGGGCGTCGCCGGAGAGACCCGGGCGGGATTATTGGCCAGGGGGCTGGTACATTTTGATATCGGGGCCGGCACGATCAATGATGTCGAACTCTGGCAGATTAATCCCACCACCGGAGTCTCGGAAGCACAGGCAGAAGCCACCGATCTTTCAAACGGTTACTTCACCTTTGATCCGACCTTTGTTGCCGGGGTTCCCATGGCCGTCGAGGTCAATTTAGGCGCAAGGTATGACGGCGCTGCATGGGTCAATGACACGTTGTCCACAACCCAATTCGCCAGTACCTCCACATCCGTGTTTCAGGCCTCCGACGGGTTCGGGTCCGGGTCACTTCAGAATATCGATGTGGATATCGACGGGGTGGTCACAGGGGCCTATTCCAATGGGCAGCTCCTACCTCTCTACAGGCTGTCTCTCGCAAATTTTCAGAATCTCCAGGGATTGTTAAAAGAGGGTGGGAACCTTTTCCGGGAGACGCGAGATAGTGGCGCCCCGATCATCAACAGACCGGGCACCGGTGGTCTCGCAACCGTCGCTCCGAATTCGCTGGAACAATCCAATGTGGATATTGCGGCTGAATTCGTGAAAATGATCACCACACAGAGGGGTTTCCAAGCAAATTCAAAGATTATTACGGTGACCGACCAGATGCTCGCCGAACTTATTAACCTAAAGAGGTAATGTGAGATGGGGTGGACGTCAAGATCTTGACGTCCACCCCGTTCTTTTTCATCCCCACTTCTGAATGATCCATCCAACCCGGCCTGACTGTCCATATCCTATTAAAATCATTGAATATTCACCATATTATTAAATAGTTTTCCATCACCCTGAAAATGGCACAAAGGTTGCTCTATTTCCAGGTGGAATAAGACCTTTTTTGAGTAAGCATATGGAGGGTTTATGGATATTGCCACGGTCCTGGGCGTGTTTTCTGCGTTCGGTCTCGTTTTTCTTGCCATTTTTATGGGGGGTGGGGTTCAGCTGTTTATCAATGTCCAAGCTCTCATGATCGTGGTGGGCGGTACGCTCGGGGCAACCATGATCAACTATCCCTTGAAAGAGGTGTTCGGGGTCTTCAGCGTCGTAAAAAAGGCCCTTTTTACGAAGAATATCGTCAGCAATGACCTCATTAAAATATTCATGAACTTTGCGCATAAGTCCCGCAAGGAAGGCATTCTGGCCCTGGAGAGTGAGTTAAAACAAGTCAAGGACAATTTCCTAATAAAGGGGGTACAACTCTCCATTGACGGTCTGGAACCGAACGAAATCAGGGACATCTTGGACACGGAACTGGATTTCATCAAAAACAGGCACCAACTGGGTGCGGAAATCTTCACCACCATGGGGGCATTCGCCCCGGCACTGGGCATGATCGGCACACTCATAGGCCTGGTGCAGATGCTGCAGAGTATGGAAGACCCAAGTACCATAGGCCCAGCCATGGCGGTGGCCTTGCTCACAACTTTCTATGGTTCCATCATGGCCAACATCATTTGCATGCCCATCGCTGGAAAGCTTCGGACCCGGAGCAGAGAGGAGGCCTTGACCAAAGAAATCACCATTCAAGGGATCATGTCACTTTCCAGTGGGGACAATCCCCGGATCCTAGAACAAAAACTTCAGGCCTTTATACCCCCCAACGAGAGGAGGTCTTCTTAAGCCATGGCCAAGAGGACCAGAGGCGAGGATGGCAGCTCCGGGAGCAATGTGGGTTTGGTCATGATGCTCTCATTATTTCTGATCCTTTTGACTTTTTTCATTTTACTTAATTCCATTGCAACGATGGACGAAAGAAGAACAAGGGTCGCCATCGGGTCACTCATGGGCGCTTTCGGAATTTTCAAAGGAGGGACATCACCCTTAGGCACAGGGGATAATCCGATGAGTCCTTTCGCGCCCAAGTTGATGGATACTTCAAACAAAGATGATCTGTTATCCCTCATAGACAGAAAGATGATGGGGGAGATTAAGATCGAATCAAAAAAGGGCAAAGGGATGATAACCATCCATGGAAACACCCTCTTTGACGAGAGGACATTGAGAATCAAGCCCTCTGCTAAGCCCTTTTTGGATCAGCTCTCTGGCTTCATTAACAGGGGAGACTATCCCGTCGAGATCGTTGGGCACACGGATAACCGACCGGCCGAAGAAAAGGGATACAAGTCCAACTGGGCACTGTCGACACTCATGGCCATTCACGTCCTGAGATATATGGTGGAGAAAGGTCGTGTTCTCCCTGTTAGGGTCGCGGCCTATGGAAAGGGGGATCTGAATCCGATAACCACCAATGAGACCAGAATTTCGCGAGCACAGAATCGGAGGATCGATATTCTTTTAGACTACAAAGCGCAGCCCCACATTAGAAGGATTTTTAAGGATAAAAAATCGGCTTTCATTACCTACAAGAAATTTGATTTCAGGATTAATTAAAACATGGTTGACAGAAAAAAAGAGGTGGCAGGTAGGGTAGAACCGAATACTAATGCATGGTTGGTTACATTCTCAGACCTTGTCATGCTTCTGCTTACCTTCTTTGTATTGCTGCTGAGCATGTCTTCGATGGATACGAAAAAGCTCAAGAGCATGTTTGCGCATTTTAAAGGGGCAACCGGCGCTCTTGAGTTCGCAGGGATGAGAGGGGTCCATGATTTGACGGGTTTTATCAAAAAATATCAGGATACCGAGGGATTGTTGGTCATCGATCCCGGACTTGTAAAAGAACTGCTCCTGCCTTCGATGGATTCAGAAGGGCAATTGAAATCCAAACTGAAGGATTTTGAAGAGGCCCTGAGGATCCTCGATGACAATAGGGGGATCGTACTCTCTATTCAAGAGAATCTTATTTTCGATCCCGGAGAGTCGAAAATAAAAAAAGAAGTACGCCCCATTCTGGAAACAATTGCGAAGGCGATCGAGTCCAGCACCAATAAAATTCTTATTATGGGTCACACGGATGATATTCCCATTAAGAATGAACGATACGACTCGAACTGGGAGCTATCAGCAGATCGGGGACTCTCAGTGCTCGAATATTTTATAGATATAAGGAACCTGCCTCCTTCGCGCTTTACG
>JAQYVK010000217.1 GCA_030145585.1 Desulfatiglandales bacterium
CATTCCCTGGCCCAGACCTGATTGATCACGACCGGGGTTCCAAAGGTTCTGGTTTTCGCCAGCTGCAATTACTTCATCCTATTCAACCGAGTCGCGCCAGGGCGGGCTTCGTGCCTTGGTGTCTTTGTGGCTGAGCTTTTACAATGCCACTAAGGCACTAAGTCACAAAGGTAATCATATCATTATTTTTTAAAGAAACCCTTAAGCCTCAGCCGGACAAGTCCGGTCGGCAAAAACAATACCACGATGATGATCAATATACCGGAGAACATGGGATGGACTTCCGGCAACCATATCTTTGCCATTTCGAACATTATTGTAAGAAAGAACGCTCCTATGATGGGGCCGGTTATGGTGCCGACACCTCCCAGCATGCACATTAGAATAGGGTAGAGGGTCCATTCGAAGCTAAAGAATCCATCGGGACTGATATGAAAGAGGTAATAGGCCTGGAGGCTCCCGCATATGCCTGCAATAAAGGCACCTGTAGCAAATGCCAGAATCTTGTATTTCAAGGGATTGACACCATAAGCTGCGGCAGCTGTTTCATCATCTCTTACGGCAATAAGGGCCAATCCAATTCGGGACTTGACCATGAAATACGTGACCGCGGCGGCGAACAATGCGAAGAACAGGGCAATGAAATAATAGGGTCTGAAGGAACTGTACGCGGAAGAGGGGAGCGTGATGCCCACAGGTCCGCCCGTGAAGCTCCCGCCCTGGATGAAGAGGATCTTCAGTATTTCCGCCAGCCCCAGCGTACCAAGGGCGAAATAGTCACCCCTTAACCTCGAAAGAAGAGGAATACCGATAGCAATGGCAAGGATCGCTGCTGCCAATCCAGCAAGGATAAAACCCAGCGGACTAAAAAACCCGAAGATCCCGTGCGTCCATCCTATGGCAACCACGTATGCCCCCAGACCAAAGAAAGCACCCGTGCCGAGAGAAATCTCTCCCGTGTATCCTGCCATAAGATTCCATCCCTGGGCCAGGGCCATGTAAATGAAGGCGAGGAAAAGAAGATAGACAATGTAATTGGTATCCGGATCGAGAACAAAAGGGACGACGCAAAGTGCTAAGAGCAGCAAGCAGAGAAATGCTATGCGGGCTTTTTTTGCTATCGCTGATGGTTCAGTCACGGTTTGAGACGCTGCAGCAACAGGTGCGGACATCCCCCCGTCTCCTGATTTGCCGGAGGACCTGACAAAGAGGCCTTCCGGTCTAAAAAGCAGGACCAAGAGAAATACGCCATATGATATAGCATCAGCCCAGCCGGCGCTCATTTGAAAAGAGACCATGCTTTCAAGCATACCTAAGAAAATACCACCCAGGAGCGCTCCCAGGATGTTGCCCATGCCACCCAGGGCCACAGCAATCAATGCCTTTAATGTAAAAACAAAGCCGAAATAGGGATCAAAACCATATGTAGTCGCCGTGGAAATGCCGGCAAAACCTGTCAGTCCGATCCCTATGGCAAAAGTAACCGTGTTGACCCAGTGGGGCGTGATCCCGACCAGGGTGGAGGATTCAATATTCTCAGACGCGGCCCTGACCGCTTTTCCCATAAGCGTCTTCTTGAGGAAAAGGCTCACACCCAGTGCGGAGGCTATGGCCATAATAAAAGCCATCAACCGTGTAAAGGAGATCCTGAGTCCCAGGAACTTAAGGCCAAAAGCCGTGTAGCTTGTCCTGATCGCCCTGGTATCGGCGCTCCAGAGCACCGTCATAAGGTTCTCCAGAAGCACCAGAAGTCCGAATGCAATGAGGAGAGAGGGGCCGGGACCTGCCTTGGCAATCCTCCTGAAAAAAGCCTGGTATAGCCCTGAACCGAATAGAAGACACCCAGGAATCACTATGATGATAGAGAGATAGGGATCGATACCGAGGAGTTTGAAAAGCCAGAAACAGGCATAGGCGGCAAGAACAATGATTGTTCCCTGGGCCAGGAATATGATCCGCATAGTCCCGAAAATAAGGCTGAGACCAATAGCTGCGATACCGTACATCGCCCCGAAAAGGATGCCGTTCACCAAAAGCTGACTAAATATCTCAAAGGATGGAAAACCTAACATCTCTTTATACCTGTCCTAAGGTACCCATATAGGCCTTTTGAATTTCCGGATCAGCAAGAAGCTCATCTCCGCTGCCCATCATGGTGATCCTGCCCGTCTTGAGCACAAAGGCATGGTTAGCCGTTTTTAATGCCTGATGAATATTCTGCTCCACAAGCAGGATCGTTACATTCTGTGCATTGAGCGCCTTGATTGTTTCAAAGATGGTTTTTACGATCAGAGGGGCCAGTCCCAGGGAAGGTTCATCCAGCATGAGTAGCTTGGGCCTCGACATGAGGGCCCGTCCTATGGCCACCATTTGTTGCTCACCACCGCTCATCTTTCCTGCAAGTTGACCTTTCCTCTCTTTAACAATCGGAAAGATACCCATTATCCATTCGAGACTCTCCTTCATCATCGGCCTGGCCCGCTTTGTGAACGCCCCAAGTTCTAGGTTCTCAAGGACCGTAAGACTGGAGAACAACCCTCTTCCTTCCGGCACAAGGGCAATGCCACGGTCTACCATGACATTGGCGCCTTTTCTTTCCACACGGGATCCAAGAAATTCTACTTCTCCGGAAGAGGCGGAAATCACGCCTGAAAGGGTCTTCAGGATCGTCGACTTACCGGCGCCGTTTGATCCTATGATAGAATAGACATCACCCTCCTCTACATTAAAACCGATGTCCCAGAGCGCCTGGGCATCGCCGTAGAAGACGTTTAAGTCGCTGACTTTAAGCAGATGGTTCGCCAAGGTATGCCTCAATCACATTTTTATCGGTCGCTATCTCTTTAGGCCCGCCCTCGGCAAGCTTCTTGCCGTAATCGAGAACGACGATTCGGTCACAAATATTGAAGATAGCATCCATCTTGTGTTCAATCCAAAGTATGGAAATTCCGTGACGCTCCCTTATATCCTTAATGACGCCCATGATTTTTTCAGTCTCAGTCGGGTTGAGTCCGGCCAAAGGTTCATCCAAAAGCGCTAAGCCCGGTTTCGCGGCGATGGCCCTGGCAATCTCCACCAGTCGCCTGTCTGAATAGGTCAGGTGGGCGGAGACAGTATCTTTTAACTCGAGTAGATCAAGGATTTCCAAGCACGCCAACGCCTCATCCCGGGCTCTCTTCTTTTCGCCCCCTTTTCCATATATGGACCCAACAAGGACGTTCTCCAGGACCGTCATGGTCTGGAAGTTCCTGACGAGCTGGAAGGTTCTTACGATGCCGTTCCTGCAGATCCGGTAAGGCTTGAGACCTATTAGATCCTGCCCGCGAAATTGAATCGAACCGGCATTAGGCCGATATATGCCGGTGATCACATTGAATATAGTCGTCTTCCCTGCGCCGTTCGGCCCTATGAGCCCAACGATCTCTTTTTCATCCACATAAAAAGAGATATCCGAGAGTACGTGGAGTCCGCCGAAAAATTTATTTACATTTGTCAGTTCAAGAAGCACCGTATAGCAACTCTCTCCCTATGGATTTCCCGACTCTTTTGCATACAGATCAGGCAGGAGATCGGCGAGATAACCCATCTCCTCGTAACAGTGTTTCATCACCGCCACCCCTGAGGCATCGGGGGCATCAAAAAGCCAGAACCGGCTTCTCATTTCACAACCGAAATCCGTGTCACGGGCAAAATGTATGATATACCCCATATGGTCATCTTGGTCAGTAAGGGCGTCTGCACAGATAGCGGCTCCCACATTGGCCTCCTCAAATCTTGACGTATCGAAAAATTCTGAGGGGTCTCGAAAATAGGCTTTCCCATTCATGATTCCTTCCCCCATGTGCTCTTCGATGATGTGAGTGGCCCCGATGTACTTACCAGGACTCCAGTTTTCCCACTCTCCAACAAGATGGTCCTTAGGATGCCACATCCTGTATTTTTCACTGTCTCCCATGTATCCGAACCACCACTCGACCATTTTTCCTTTACAACGAGGCATTCGGATGAGAACAGCTATGTGCAAATGACCGTTCGGAAGACGAAAATATCCGGTTTCTGTCTGCAAATACCCGGGTTCCAACAGCTGGTTTACTTCTTCAAATAGCATACTATCTTTCCATCCTTAGAACTTAGCTCTGCTTCGCTCCGTAATTGGAATACTGGAATACTGGGTGAATGAGGATTTCGGCCCTTCGACTCGGCCCACGGTCTTGAGCCTAGTGGAACGGCTCAGGATAAAAATGAGGAAGAGGGAATTATGAATCGTA
>JAQYVK010000218.1 GCA_030145585.1 Desulfatiglandales bacterium
GGCGCTGCCACGTACGGCGGTGCCGTGCCCGCTATCCTGATCAACACGCCCGGGGAGCCTCCCAACGCGGCGACCGTACTGGACGGCTTTCCCATGTCCCAGCAGGGAAAGGCTCGGATGGCCCTGGGCGCTGCGGCCACCGCCTCCACCCTTGGAGGATTCATCGGCATTATCATCACCTTTCTTTTCATCCCCATCCTGGCCAATTTCATTATGGCCTTTTCCTATCAGGAATTTTTCATGATGACCCTTTGGGGGTTGTCCATTATTGCCGTCCTGGGCGAAGGCACGCTGCTCAAAGGATTTGCCGCGGGGGGATTCGGGATCCTGCTCTCCTGTGTGGGGTATGATCCCATGACCTCCGAACTGCGATACACATTTGGGATCCAATTTCTCTGGGACGGCATTCAGGTGGTCCCTGCCCTCTTCGGTCTCCTGGCCATCGGAGAGGTGATGGATCTCCTTGTGAAGGATAAGCCCATTGCAGAGCACAAGGGGTCGCGAGTGGCTGGGGACAGGGTGTGGCATGGGATCAAGGCCTCTCTTAGCAACTGGTTTTTGGTGATCCGCTGTTCGGGCATCGGGACCCTCATGGGGGCCATTCCGGGGGTCGGGGGGACTGTGGCCGGATTTATTTCATACATGCACGCCAAGCAGACCTGCAGAAACAACGAAAATTTCGGCAAAGGGGATGTGCGAGGCGTGATTGCTTCCGAAGCAGCCAATGACGCCAAGGAGGGCGGGGCCCTGCTGCCCACTCTGGCCTTCGGCATCCCCGGAAGCGCAGGTATGGCCGTATTCTTGGGCGCTTTAACCCTCCATGGTATCGATACTGGGCAGGATATCTTTGTATCGAACCTGGATGTGGTTTATATGCTCATCATTTCCGGCTTGGGATGTCATATCGTGGCCGCCATGATAGGGCTATGCCTGGCCGAGAAAATGGCCCTGCTTACCAAAGTCAGACCGATACTCTTTGCCCCCATTCTTTTCCTGGTCTGCCTGATCGGTGCCTTTGCCCTGAGAAACAGTGTCGGGGATGTTTTTGTGACACTTGTGTTCGGCTTTTTGGGATATGAGATGAGGAAATTCGGTTTTTCACGGATTGCCCTTATCATGGGCCTTCTTTTAGGCGATATGGCTGAAACCTCCTTTCGCCAGACGCTGATGACGGATGCCGGTCTTATGGGATTTGTCACGCGTCCGATCTCACTGATCATATTATTATTCATCTTAGGCTCCGTCCTGTTACCCTACATCCAGGCGTACCTTAAGAGGAGAAAAATACATGAAGCATGAGGAAAAAGGATTCATGATCATCCTCTTGATCGTGATGCTTTCAATGTTGTTTATGGGGTTTCTATACGACGGCAACGCCAAGGTGCTTCCTCTGCTCAGCGGCATTTTTTCGGCAGTCATGATGGGGATACTGGTTTTTATGGCCTTTTCACCTCGATTGAGCACTTGGTATCAAAAATTGGAGGCCGCAACCATCTTATCCAAAGTGGTCTTGAGTGCCGAGGAAAAGAAAAGGGAACTGTCTGTTGCCGTATGGTTTGCGGGGTGTACTGTTCTAATCTATCTTTTCGGTTTTGTGATCGGAATCCCTGTTTTTCTCTTTTTGTTTTTGAAACTATGGGCAAAGGAAAGCTGGTTGTTGTCCATTGTTCTATCGGCGGTCGTTCTGTGTGTGATCTTTTTGAGTTTTATTTATATTTTAAGGGTCCCATTACATGAGGGGATTTTTTTTGTTAATTAATTCCATAAACCTGCCCGCAGTGCGGGATGGTCCAAGCTATGTAATGCAGGAAAGCGGTTGAGTTATTCTCTCGCCCGCTCCCGTTAGTCGCTTGAGCACACAGAGAACACTAAGAAAGTATTTATTTTGGGTCTGATTCGTTGATCCCGCTTAAAAGCGGGACAGGTATCCCGAATCAGACCAACCGTCAGTCCCTTACGGGACCTATGGTTTAATCAAGATCCAATTGAATTGCGAAAATGACATTGAGTCCCGCGCAAGCGGGATGGAAAATTTATCTGAATTCCCGTCTCAGGAATTCAGATCAAATAGACTCTGGGGCCTCTGCGAGCTCTGTGAGAGGTAAAATTTTACCCTTGTGTATCGCGAGGTTTGTAGAAGGAAAAGCAATGACGGCTTTTCTTATCCCTTTTTGCAGAAAGGCAAAAGAGATTGGCATCAATCTTAGCCATTATATCAGCCTTTTTATATGGCGTCTCGATGGTCTTCGCCCGCGTCGGGTTGAAAAGCGGCGATTCTTTTGCAGGTGGCGTCATCAGCATGGGTTTCTCTTTTGTCGGCTCCCTCATCGTCCTCTTTTTTGTTCCCTTCAGTCACTTTACCGGTTGGGCGGTCCTGTTTTTTATGCTGGCCGGTGTGGTCGGCCCCTGTCTGGGACGCTTTCTGCTTTTCGCCGGCATCAATCGGGTAGGCAGTTCGATTGCATCGATCGTATACGCGATCAAACCCCTGTTTTCGGCCATCGCCGCCGTCTTCATATTGGGAGAGAGCCTGACCGTGATCATCGCCTTCGCGACCCTCGTCATGATCGCGGGTCTGGCCGTCGTCGGTTCGGAAACATCAGGGGGGCAAATCGAACGATCATGGTCCAAGAAAGATCTGATTTTTCCCCTTATGGCCGGTGCGGCCTATGGTTTCTGTCACATACTGAGAAAGATAGGACTGAATATTACCCCCGATCCCCTGATGGGGGTAGTGGCTCAAAATGTAGCAGCCATATCTTTCTCGATAACATTAATGTTGGCTAAAAAAGACAAGCAAACAGCGACATGGAAAAACCTCCACGCCTGGGTTTTCTTCGGCCTGGCCGGGATCATGTCCATATTGGGTCAGCTGTCGATTTTCTACGCTCTCATGTTAGGTACGGTAATCGTAGTTTCCCCCTTGTCCACGATCAGCCCCCTGTTTGTGATTATTATGGCCGCTCTTTTTTTGCGCAAGATGGAAAAGGTCACCATCAGGATTGTCATGGGAGCGGTGTTGATCGTTGCTGCCACCGCCCTGATATCCATTTTTCCTTCATGACAGATGGGAATATATGGGGCAGGTTTTCAGGACAAAATGAACTACCCCGCCGCAGTGAGGCGGAGTATCAGATGTCATGCCGGACCTGATAAGCCTGCCCCGGCAATCAGTAAGCCGGGGGCATCCAGTTTAGATTTATAGATTCTGGCTTTTATCTTCCCTTGGAGGATTAGCCGGAATGACGACTCGCCGCCCCGCACCGTAAGCGGCATCTTCGACAAGCGGCGGGGAAATAAATCTTAAGTAATTAAAACAGATTACCCATTGGATTGGCGGGCCGGTTCAGATTTGGGATTCCGTGAAAAAGCCAAGATGCCCCTACTGTCCGCGGGGATGAATGGCTAATATAGGGTTTTGGTGGACGTGCGCTATTCACATTTGTGAATAGCACCCCGAAACCATGAGGCTTTTTCATTAGAAGAAGCCCCGACCTTTGGTCGGGGTTCTTCACTCAGAAACGACACGTTACTGGGAGGCAAAGATGATGAAGGCATGGGACCATCAAACTAAGACGATCGAGACCGATGTCCTGATCCTGGGGTCCGGTGCTGCAGGCTGTGGGGCAGCCATCGGTGCGAAAGAGCAAGGTCTTCGGGTTCTTGTGCTCGACAAGGGAAAGCTGGAGAGTTCCGGCTGTCTTGGCGGGGGAAACGATCACTTCATGGCCGTCCTGAACAGTGGTTCGGAAAACGATACGACGGAAGCCTTCGTTGACTTCTATAAAGGGCCCATAAGCGGGTATTCGTCGGAGATGATTGAGCAATGGGTAAAGGCGATGCCCCCCATGCTGGATGTTCTTCAAGAGATCGGGGTAGACTTCGAAAAAAATCCGGACGGCACCTGGTTGCGGACCGTCGGATTCGGTCAGCCCGGGGCTTGGTTTATGAATATCAGGAACGGGCAGTTGATCAAGAGACGCCTTGCCGGGAAGATACGGTCCCTCGGTGTGGATGTTCTTGACTATATCATGGTCACAAAACTGCTCAAAGAAGACAACCGAATTGCCGGAGTGGTCGGTTACCACGTGAAAGACGGCACCTTTTATGTCATAAGAGCCAAAGCGGTGGTGCTGGCCTTGGGGAACAGCGCCAACCGCGTAACCGCAAATTCCACTGGGAATCCTTTCAACACCTGGCACAGCCCCTATAATACGGGAAGTCAATATGTTCTTGCGTATGATGCGGGGGCCAAGCTGATCAATCTCGATCTGAAGCAACAGGCTACGCTTCTGCCCAAAAGCTTCGGCTGCGCAGGCATGAACGGCATAAACAGTGTCGGCGCACACGAACTCAATGCACTGGGTGAAAGATTCATGGGGAAATATCACCCCATGATGGAAAACGGACCGAGGCGCAATCAAATCCTCGGGACCCATCAGGAGATGATCGAGGGGAAAGGTCCCCCTTTTCACATGGATATGCGCCATTGCGATCAGGAGGAACTGGCTCATCTCCAGTATGTGCTCATGCCGGGCGACAAGGCGACCTTTCTCGATTATGCCGAGCAGAGGGGAGTCGATTTTGCGACAACCCCGATGGAGGTGGAACTGTCGGAGATCGAATTGAGCGGCATGCTCCTGACCCATGACAACTTCGAAACCACCGTCAAAGGACTCTATAACGGTTGCGTGTTCTATACCTTTTCCGGGTCCATGTGCAGCGGATACATTGCGGCGACGGAAGCGGCTAAGGCTTCTCTTCAGACCGATGGGCTGCCCGAGGTCGACGCTGATGTGGTGGGCCGTGAAAGGGAACGGATATTCAAGCCGATGAATACAGAGAATGGAATCGGCTATGAGAGGTTTGAACAGGCCATTCGACAGGTCATGACCTATTACATGGGCTTTGTCAGAAACCAGAGGGGGATGGAGACCGCCCTTGAACGACTGAACTTTATAGAAGAACATGTCGGCCAATTGCAGGCCTCGAACTATCGTGAATTGATGCGGGCAAACGAGGCGGTGCACCTTCTCAAGACCTGTCAGCTCTCCACTCGATCGACCATGGAACGGAAAGAGAGCGGACGAGCCCTCTACAGGCGAAGCGATTATCCGGATCGCAGCGACGACTATAACAGGATACTCGCCATTTGGCAGGAAAAGGGAAGCCCCCAATTGTCGTGGCTCTGAAAAGGAGACTGGGATGCCACCCAAATTCAGCGGAGAACTGGAACAAAAGGTCATCACCACACAGGGTTTGAAGATTCAGACCAGGACCTCGCCATGTGAGACCCATTGCCCGGCAGGGAATCCGATCCAGAAGGTCCATGCCCTGATCCAGGAAGAGGGCATTGAGGAAGCGTTAGCGTACCTGAGAGCACGAAATCCCTTCCCGGGAATTACGGGACGGGTCTGCACCCATCCATGCGAGACCAATTGTAATCGAAATCACTACGATGAAGGGATCTCAATCCGGGCTCTTGAAAGATATGCAGCAGACCATGCCGATTTGACTCGCGTAAGGACTCCCAACAAGGCAGAGCCCACGGGAAAGCGGTTGGCTGTTATCGGCTCAGGACCTGCCGGGATGACCTGCGCCTATTTTTCAGCCCTTTTCGGGCATGATGTCACAGTCTTTGAATCCTCTGCCATACTCGGGGGGATGCCGCGTAGTGCAGTGCCGGATTATCGACTTCCGAAGCATGTGGTGGATCGCGAGATCGGGCAGGTCCTAGAACTCGGGATAGAGGCGAGGACAAATACGACCGTCGGTAAGGACATCACTTTTGATGAATTAAGAAAGGACTTTGACGCGTGTCTGATTGCTATCGGCACATGGAAGG
>JAQYVK010000219.1 GCA_030145585.1 Desulfatiglandales bacterium
ATTATTGGCTCTAACTAATGTCCGGTACCTTTTGGTTGCTTGGGTCAGTTTTTCTTCATCCATATCGATCCCGGCCCCTGCTGAGATAAATTTAGGGTAATTGTGTATATGATAGGGAGGCTTCAGGGGAAATGATGACAACCCGGCGCACATCCCGAGGGCATCATCGATGTAGTGCATCCTCTCTTGCCAGTCAACAATATCACAACACATGTCAACGGTCGGGTAATAGGGCATCGAGTTTTCCCCGCGCAGTTCCCAGTCCAGGAGATATTGCTTGAATTTTTCATCAGGCACCTGGAACCAGTCCTTTGCAAACTCTTCTCTCTCTTCTCTTGTAGGCCAGGGCGCCTGGGGGAACTGCCCTTCGATCTGTGTAATGTTTATCTTCTCTCCGGTGGCATACATAAGGAAATAAATGGGATTCAGCATTGACAGCTTGAGAGGCAGCTGCTCATGTTTTTTAATATTATTATGAGCATATGCTTCTGCGCCGTTACCAATCTCTTTAGCTGCCCAATAGGTGCCGTTGGCCAAGACATCTCCTATCCCTTCTCGCCGGACTATTCTGTCAAGTAACCAGTAAAATCTCTCCTCGTTATCGGACGGCATTCCCGGCAGGTCATCATCAGTCAATATGCCGTTTTCATAGAGTTCAAGGGCAAAGGCCATCACTTGCGGGGTTGAGAATCCGTCCACGCCATACTCCGTAGCATGTTGCGCGATTTTTAAACCAAAATCCAGGTCTGACATGGCCGCCATTGTATAGGTAAGCTTCGAGAAGCATTTCATCATATATGTTGGATGCCCTGGCGGGGAAATGGTTGCCCCGCATTTCATGGGACAGTTATAGCAACTGATCAGTCGTGTTTGCATACTGTCCATGGTCTCCATCCACGACTTTGCGACATCCTCGTTCCAAAAACCTTTTCTGCGGAGGCGGGAATTGCCCCACATGAAATTCTCGGTGTGCCACTTCTCGTCATGAGTTGCCATCTCTTGGGGCGACCCAAGCCCTTGTAAAATGGGCATAACCCCAGGAATCGGATTTTCATTTCGGAATTTAATATATGCCAGCACTTCGTTGCAAAGTTCCAGGTATTCAGCCGGTTGGGCAACATTGATGTCCTTTGTGCCGCGAACAGCGATCGCCTTTAACCCTTTGTCTCCCATAACGGCGCCTATTCCCAGTCGGCTGGCACTGGATCTGCCCTGCTCGATGGAAGCAAAATAAACCCTGTTTTCACCGGCCAGGCCGATAGAAGCCACTTGGGCTTTCGGCTCTTCCAATTCCTGTCGAATAAGCTCCGAAGTTTCAGTAGCGCCTTTACCCTTCAAATGAGAGGCATCTCGAAGTTCTACTTTGTCATCATTTATCCACAAATAAACAAGATCCGGGGATTTGCCTCGAAGGATCACTTTGTCATAACCGGCATACTTCAATTCCGGTGCCCAAAATCCACCCATCATTGAAAATGCCATTAATTCGGTCTGAGGAGAAATGGTGGAAACAATGGTGCGATTACAACCCGTAGCCGGTGTGCCACATAAAAGACCGGCGCTGAATATGAGTAGATTATCCGGAGAAAAGGGTTCAACTTCAGGGGGAACCCTGTCCCACAATATCTTCGCGTTCGTCCCTAGACCCCCAAGATATTGCTCGGTTAATGTTGGATCGGTTTCTACCCTCTCAACGCTTCCTTGGGTTAGATCAATTTCTAAATTAAACCCCGTCTCTGCGTACCTCATTTTTTTCCCTTTTTAGATGACCTGAATCAGTGAAATAATTTTAGTGAAACATGGATGTCGGACGACCTCTTCACTCGTCGAATGGATGTTGAACTTGCACAGGATGTGGTTACAATATAGCTATATTGTAATTACACGTCAAGAAAAAAGTGCTTTTTCATCTCCCGGATGACCTGAATCCATGGCGTGCCTTTAAATTAATCATGGATTTCATACACTTATCTTAGAACACCTCCGCCCCTTGGGTGGCGGTGGAATTTGTTTAAGTTGCTGAACTTATTGTTCTTTCAGGACTTATACGATGGTTTTAGACGCTGGTAAGATTTAAAACAAACTCAGGTGACTGTGTAACCTATTGATTTTAAGGTAAATTTATCACATTCGCCCTGTTGTGTTTTAAACGAAATGATTACACCATTTCCTTTCTAAGGTTGATGAAATGGCTTCTGCTAAATCCCAACGTCTTAAAAAACGATAACATGTCCGTGGAATCCCATCGGACCGACGTATAAATGTTTTTGATATCCTTCTTGGAATAAAACTCAAGGATCTCTTTTGCCAGAGCTTTGCCTATGCCCTGTCCCATGAATTTCGGCTCAACACCAACGGTGGCAATCCAGGCGCTCTTCCCAATGCCAAAACCTGCCGAGAGGACATAGGAGATCATGTATCCCACGACTTTTCCTTGATATTCGGCCACATAGCTCTTGTTACCAGGGTTTTGGGCCAGCTCCTCCACCATGCGTTTAAACTCGTCTTTCCCCGAATTTTTTGTGATCACCTCATTAATCCGGTCGATTTCCGAGGCATCCTCTTTTTTAAGCGTTCTTATGACGAGATTTTCCACAAGCAGATTCCCTTTGATGACGTTGTCTAATCTACCCTGATTATTTTGACTTTATGCCCCACCCAGTCCGGAGGGAGATATACCCTGCCACTGTGTCCGCTCATTTTGACGTCTTTTACGAGCATCTCCTCGCCGTAGACCTCAAATTTAACTTTCTTGCTGGGTGTACTGTCGGCAGACTCGTTATCTTTATGGTTTGTTTCTTCAGGCACCCTAAATAGTTTCCCGTAATAAAGAGGTTTGGGGAACTTGCAAAATGATGTGTCGAGATAAATGGTTGAAAAAAAAGGAGAGTTTAGCTCAGGACCTTGATAACAGCACTAACTATCCGATTTTATTGTAGATATATACAAGTTCCCCATATCTCGAATGTCTCGTTTTAATTACATTTTAGCTACAATGTAACCATAGGAGCAACCTCTGATGATGTCAAGAAAGAAAAAAGTGGGTGGTCTATTCCTCTGAGGCGGGTTTGGAAGCAGGTGGGGGAAACGCGAGTGCTTCGGTTAAATGGTAAGCTGCTTGTACATAGGATGTCGGGCAGAGTGGGAAACATTCCTTGCAGTTCCAGCATTCCTTAGAGGCTATCTCCGGCATGAAATTTATCTCTCTATTTGGGCCCCGGTCAACAAATCCAATGGCATTTGCCTTCTTGACTTCGGCACAGTATCTCACACATAGACCACAAAGAATGCAAAATGAGGGTTCTTTTTCAAAACGGTCTTTGTCTGCGCCGTACTCTTGAGCCAATTCCAGTAATGCCGGGGCATCGGGCGCATGAGCCAGCATCAGCTCTAATAAAGTTTTACGGGTTTGATCAATCTGCTCAGATCTGGTTCTAACGACCAAATCTTGTGCCACCGGGAAAATGCAGGCAGCAACGAGATTTGTCCTGCCGCCGGTTTCTACTTCTACTGTGCATATTCGGCAAGCCCCATAAGGGTCTAATTTCTCATGGTGACAAAGTGTGGGAATAGATATCCCTACACTCTGGGCTGCGTCCAGAACAGTCATCCCTTCGCTTGCTTTGACTTCTCTTCCATCGATTTGTAAAAGGATTTCACTCATTTTTTTTCACTCTTTCTGACTATCGTTCTTTCTTCTTCAGGAATCGGAGGCGGAACAGGCTCGCCGGAGAGCCTTGTTACAGCACTAAATCGAGAAGGGCAAACCTCAAAACAAGTGCCACAGTTTGTGCATTTCTCCTGGTCAATGACATGGATCTGTTTTTTGGCGCCTACAATCGCCTCTGCAGGGCATTTCCTAGAGCAAATCATGCAAGCCGTACACTTATCCGGGTCAATATAATATGCAATCAGCTCTTTGCAGACATAGGCCGGGCATCTCTTTTCCTTGATGTGTGCCTCATACTCATCTCTGAAGTAGCGTATCGTGTTTAGGACGGGGTTAGGGG
Organism: Desulfatiglandales bacterium; assembly: GCA_030145585.1. Taxonomy (GTDB): domain Bacteria; phylum Desulfobacterota; class DSM-4660; order Desulfatiglandales; family HGW-15; genus JAQYVK01. The sequence goes on from JAQYVK010000219.1 coordinate 4,011, forward strand.
CCGTCCCACCCAACGCACAAAGTGAGGCATTTCTGGTTGCCTCGCAAAGCTCCTCCAAAAGTTCGATGTCGCCCTCTCTTCCCTTTCCTTCACTGACATTATTCAAAATCTTATGCATCTGCCTGATGCCTTCACGGCATGGGGAGCATTTGCCACACGATTCACCTGCGAGAAACTTAAGAAAGTACTTGGCGACATCCACCATACAGGTGTCCTCATCCATCACGATCATGCCGCCGGAACCCATGATCGCGCCAACTTTGGCCAGTTGGTCAAAATCGACGCCTATATCCAGGTGTTCTTCAGGGATACATCCTCCTGATGGACCACCCGTCTGCACGGCTTTGAATTTCTTGCCTCCGGGGACGCCACCACCCACCTCATAGATTATATCCCTCAGGGTTATGCCCATGGGGACTTCTACGAGGCCGGTGTTGTTCACCTTGCCAACCAATGAAAATATCTTGGTGCCCTTGCTGCTCTCTGTACCTATTGAGCTAAGGAAATCAGCCCCGTTGTTAATAATCAAAGGAACATTGGCCCATGTTTCCACATTGTTTATATTTGTCGGCTTGCCCCAGAGCCCTTTCACGGCCGGATATGGCGGTCTCGGTCTTGGCTCGCCCGGCTTTCCCTCCAGAGACATGAGGAGGGCCGTTTCCTCACCGCAAACGAAAGCGCCGGCTCCCTGATGTACTTCAATCGTGAAATCAAAACCTGAACCAAGGATATTTTTCCCAAGAAAACCCTGCGCCTCGGCCTGCTCGATAGCAATACCAACATTCTCCACGGCTAAAGGGTATTCTTGACGAACATAGATATAGCCTTCATGAGATCCGATGGCAAAAGCGCCGATGGTCAACCCTTCAAGGACTGAGTGGGGGTTCCCCTCGAGCAGGGCCCGATCCATAAAAGCCCCCGGGTCTCCTTCATCGGCGTTGACGATCACATACTTTGTCTTTTCAGGACTCTTGCGAGCAAATTCCCACTTCATCCCTGCAGAAAAACCGGCGCCACCCCTTCCTCTCAGGCCGGAATTCTTCACCATCTCTACCACTTGCTCCGGGGTCTCCTGACAAAGGGCTTTAACCAGAGCAGAGTAACCTCCCACTGCGAGATAGTCATCGATGTTTTTAGGGTCAATCTTGATATTATTGCCGATGAGGTTCCGCATCTGATGCTTATAGAATGGTATCTCAGATTCCCGGACTATCTTCTCATCGTTGTCGGTACCGGGAGCGGCATAAAGCAACCTATCGATAACCTTCTTGGCAACAATGGTCTCTGAAATGATCTCTTCCGCATCGCCCGGCTCCACTTGTAGATAACATATCTCCTCAGGATAAATCACAAGCAGGGGGCCTCTCTCACAAAAACCGGGGCAGCCTGTTTCCCTGACATCCACTTTAGTTTCGACATCCACCTTAGTTTCCAGGCCCTGTTTTTTAATCTCCTCTTTGAGAGCGGTAACGACATTTGCTGCGCCCAGAGCGAGGCAACCCGTTCCAGTACATATGGCAATGCAAGGCTTGTTAGGATCTCTTTTTGATATGATGTCCTTCCTGAATTCTTCCAATTCAGCAGGTGAATTTATCCTTGGCATAATCTTTCCTTAATCATAGTTTTTCAAAACTTCTTCTGACTTGGCCGGCGCCATCTTACCATGATATTCGCCATCGACGACCATCACCGGTCCCAAGGCGCAGCAACCGACGCAGCTAACGGTATCCAGGCTGAACTTTAAATCCTGGTCCGTCTCTCCAGGACTGATTCCTATCAGGTCTTGGACCGAGTCGAGGAGACGAGGCGCACCACGAACATGACAGGCCGTGCCTGTACAAACGTGAACTTCATGACGTCCCTTAGGAACCAAACTAAAGGCTTTATAAAAGGTCACGATGTGCTGTATCCGGTTTAACGGCACCTTTAATTTTTTGCTGACCTTCTCTAAGGCCTCTTTAGGAAGCCAGCGATTTTCTCTCTGAATCTCCAGTAATACCTGAATGAGCGAACCGGGCTCACTCGGATATTTTTCTATAATCTTATCGATCTTACCGTTATCCTTAGCCACAGTCATTACCTTCTTCTTTCTTTAGGTTATCTAATTAAATTCCGCCACAAAGGCACAAAGACACTAAGCTGCTTAGATAATTCAAAATTACTTACAAAAAGGAAAAGCGTCATTCGATTTTTTTTGGAGTGAATTGTTCCCTTTCATAAATTGTTTTTAAAATAATATTTTTTCTTTGTGACTTGGTGTCTTAGTGGCTGAACTATTACCTTCTTCTTTCCTTTATCTAACCAAGTTCCGCCACAAACCGCTTCTGACTTTCATCGAACCTGACCAATCCCTGCCTTGCTGAACGGTTAAGGTAAATGGATACTTCAGACGGGTCTTTGCCTAAGATCTCAGAGATTTCTCCAGTTGAAAGGGGTTTTTCCCGCAGGAACGCCATAATTTGGCTCATTTCCAATTTATCAACAATTAATTCTTGAAATAATTTATTAACCTCGTCACTGCTGAAAAATTCGTCATATTCTTCTACGGTATCAAAACGGACTCTCAGCCTCTCCCTCTCCACCAGCTTAATATAAGGAATCAAATTTTTAACGGCTTCAAGTTTGAACTTTAGTTCATTTTTGTCTAGGCCTTCGCCTTTACCGAGAGGCCCCAACGCCTTCAGCTTCTTGGAAAAGTCATTCATCACTTTAGCGAAACGCATGCCTTCAGAGGCGGATATCCATTCAAGCCTCAACCTTTCGGGATTCACCCCGATGTGCTCCAGTAATTTTCTAAATAGAAGCGTCATGCTTAATGTGCCGTAATTGCCTTCCGTAATGTAATGGCATTCGCCAAGCAGACAACCGGCGATAACCACCCCGTCGATTCCCCTTGAAAAAGCGCGATGCAGAAATGCCAGGTCGACTCTGCCGGTACACATGACGCGGACAATCCTAATATTGGGCGTATATTGTAGTCTGGAAACTCCAGCCAGGTCAGCAGCGGAGTATCCTCACCAATTACATAAAAACCCTAAGATACTCGGCTTAAACTCAAATCCTGCACTCATTTCTTTTTACCTCGTTCATTAGAAGCTGTCTCAAAACTTAATGGTCTGATCTCGGCGTCTGGCTTGAATCGTAATATTAAAAGGATCCACGGATTCAAGGGGACACGGACTGACTAAAGCGAACCGGCCCGCCACAAAACATAGGCGGGTAAATCTCGAAGTGGAAAAACACTTCATAATTCGACATTCCTTGTTCGATATTCGATATTCGTTTTTTACCCGCCGTTCGTGTGGCGGGTTAAACTCACTCGAATCCCCTGCGCCCTGCGCCTTGTGCTTCACCCATCCCCAACCGCTGCATCCATCTCCTGTAATATCTCCTGCTCTGGGGTCGCCGCATCAATTTGGCATAAAATCTCTTCATCGGTATAGTGCTTTAGAAATATAGCCCCTGTCGGACACCTTGAGTTACAGAGGCCATCTCCCTTACACAGGATCGGATTAACTTTGGCCTTT
>JAQYVK010000220.1 GCA_030145585.1 Desulfatiglandales bacterium
AACCGCCCCGGCCATGAAATCGTCAGCCACCACACCTACGCCATCGTCAGCGACGGTGACCTCATGGAAGGCGTTTCCCACGAAGCCGCATCCCTTGCCGGACACTTAGGGCTTGGCAAACTCATCTACCTTTACGACGACAACCATATCTCCATCGAGGGAAATACGGACATTGCCTTTACTGAAGATCGAGCAGCTCGTTTTGAAGCCTATGGCTGGCATGTGCAAAAGGTAAAAGACGGCAATGACATCGCGGCCATAGAAAAGGCACTCCTTTCAGCCCAAAAGGAGGATATGCGGCCCTCATTAATCGCCGTTCGTACCCACATTGGCTATGGAAGCCCCAACAAACAGGATTCAGCATCGGCCCATGGAGAACCCCTGGGTCTCGAAGAAATAAAACTGACAAAAGAAAACCTCGGATGGCCCCTTGAGCCTGAATTTCATATCCCGGAGGCGGCGCTAAATCGCTTCCATAAGGCCATCGAGAGTGGAAAACAGCGGGAAAGTGAATGGCAGGAACGGTTTTCGGCCTATGAAAAAGACTACCCTGAACTGGCAAAGGAGTGGAATCAATGGGTGAGCAATGACCTTCCTGCCAGATGGGACAAAGATTTACCTGACTTTCCTGCCGATAAGAAAGGCATGGCGACCCGGGTGGCATCCGGCAAAGTGCTAAATGCCATTGCCCCGAATCTGCCGAACCTGATCGGGGGATCCGCTGATCTGGCGCCGTCCAACAAAACAGTCGTAAACGGAGAAGATTTCTTTCAGAAAGACAGCTATCATGGGCGTAATTTTCATTTTGGGGTGCGGGAGCATGGTATGGGTTCTATTCTGAACGGTATCGCCCTGCACGGTGGGCTGATTCCCTATGGGGGCACATTCCTTATTTTCTCCGATTATATGCGACCGCCTATCCGTCTGGCAGCCATGATGGGACTGAAGGTCATCTACGTCTTTACCCATGATAGCATTGGTTTAGGGGAAGATGGGCCGACCCACCAGCCCGTGGAACAATTGGCGGCTCTCAGGGCGATTCCAAACCTGACAGTGATTCGGCCCTGCGATGCCAACGAAACAGCCGAGTCCTGGCGCGTAGCGCTCAATAGCAATCAGGGTCCGGTTGCCCTTACCCTGACGCGACAAAATTTGCCCACCCTGGATCGTAACAAGTTTGCACCCGCCGATGGCCTCGATCGCGGAGCCTACATCCTCAAAGATGCGCCTAATGGAAATCCGGATCTGATACTGCTCGCCAGCGGTTCAGAGGTGCCCATTGCCATTGAAGCGGCCAATAAACTTGAGGAAAAAGACACGTCTGTTCGCGTGGTAAGCATGCCCTCATGGGAATTGTTTGAAAGGCAAACGCGAGAATACCGCGACAAAGTCCTGCCACCTGAAATAAAGGGCAGAGTCGCCATTGAAGCCGGTATTACCCAGGGATGGCATCGGTACGTAGGTGATAACGGTCGTGTAATAGGAATTGACCATTTTGGGGCTTCAGCACCCTATCAAACTCTGTATGAGAAATTTGAATTGACTTCCGAAAAGGTGGTGGATACGGCACTGGCCTGCCTCTGATGATTAACGATAAACCATTGAATGGGGCATTTCACTCTTTTTTTTGGACAAGGAACGAAACTTAAGGAGAAAAAAACATGTCTAGATTGAAAGACCTAAGCGACCTTGGACAGTCCATATGGTACGACTATATCCGTCGCTTTTTCATTACCTCCGGTGAACTCAAAACGCTGATCGAAGAGGGACTTCGCGGCGTCACCTCCAACCCGTCCATTTTTGAGAAGGCCATCAACGGCAGTTCAGACTACGACGAGGCGATACGTCGCCTTGTCGAAATGGGAAAATCTGTGGAAGAGATTTACGAAGAGCTGGTGTTGGACGATATTTCTCGGGCTGCCGACCTGATGCAGTCTGTCTATGAATCAACCCAAGGTGTTGATGGCTATGTCAGTCTCGAGGTCAGTCCGACGCTGGCCCATGACACAAAGGGGACCATCGCAGAAGCCCGACGGCTGTTTAAGGTCCTTGACAGACCCAATGTTATGATCAAGGTTCCGGCAACTCCTGCGGGGGTTCCTGCCATTGAGGAGCTGGTCGCATCCGGTATCAATATCAATGTTACCTTGATCTTCAACCTCGACCATTATCGACCCGTGGCCGAAGCCTACTTAAAGGGTCTGGAAAGACGTTTGGCGGATCATGGCGATATAAGCAAAGTCGCCTCAGTGGCTTCCTTTTTCATCAGCCGCGTGGATACCGCAGTGGATCAGGTTTTGACATCGCTTGAAAATAAGGATCTTCAAGGAAAGATTGCCATCGCCAATGCAAAAATGGCCTACGACACTTTTAGACAGATTTTCAGTGGCTCCCGATGGGAAAAGCTTGCGGCTTTCGGTGCTCGTGTGCAGCGTCCGCTTTGGGCAAGTACCGGTGCAAAGAACCCTGAGTATCCAGATACCCTTTATGTGGATCAATTGATCGGCCCGGATACGGTCAACACGCTGCCACCTGCCACTTTCAATGCCTTTCGCGAGCACGGCTCTGTGGCCCAAACGCTTACGGAAAAAATAGAGGAGGCTGAGACTCAGTTGACACAATTAGAAGATTTGGGCATTGATCTTAATTCCATCACCCAAAAGCTCCAAGAGGAAGGTCTTCAAGCCTTTGCCGAGTCCTTTAAAACCCTCATGGCCAGCATCAGACACAAGCAGGATCTTTTACTGGCAGAATATAAGGGTTACACAGCCAGCCTTGGACTTGAGCAGTCTAACGTAGATGGGGCGCTGATGGAGATAAGAGACCAGAAGATCATAACCCGCATCTGGCGTCACGATCACACGGTTTGGAAACCGGACCCGGCAGAGATCACCAATCGCCTGGGATGGCTCCATCTTCCGGAAAAAATGGCAGCGATGCTGCCCGGCATCCAGGCAGTTGTGGATGAACTGCGCCAGGAAGGCTATAACCATGCCCTGCTCATGGGGATGGGTGGGTCGAGCCTTGCGCCCGAGGTCTTTCGTTTCACCTTCGGTGTAGGGGAAGGTTATCTTGATCTGGCTGTATTGGATAGCACGGATCCCGGGGCTGTATCTTCTTATTCTGAAAAACTGGACCCGTTAAAGACTCTATACATAGCGTCTACAAAATCAGGAGGAACCGTAGAAACGCTATCTTTTCTTAAGTACTTTTTCAATCAAACCATCGATGCGGTGGGTGCCCAAGAGGCAGGTAAACATTTTATTGCAATTACCGATCCGGGAAGCGAGCTGGAAACACTTGCCAAAAAGCTCAATTTTCGCAAGATATTCCTCAATGATCCGAATATCGGCGGTCGATACTCGGCCCTTTCCTATTTCGGTTTGGTTCCTGCTGCTCTCATTGGCGTAGATGTTTCCAATCTGCTCGACCGGGCCATCACCATGGCCTGCAATAACGAAGGATGCAATTGCCCTGTTGGGGGAGATAATTCTGGCGCATGGTTGGGCGCGATCATGGGAGAGTTAGCCCTTTTCGGAAAGGATAAGCTGACCTTAATCTTATCTCCGGGCATCTCTCATTTCGGTTCCTGGGTGGAACAGTTGATTGCAGAGAGCACCGGCAAGGAAGGAAAAGGCATCCTGCCGGTAGATGGGGAAGCAATGCTAACCCCTGATAACTATGCGGACGACCGTCTTTTTGTTTATCTGCGGCTCAAGGGAAACGGCACCTATGATGAAAAAGTGCGGGATCTGGAAGAAGCCGGGCATCCCGTTGTACAGATCCATCTGGAAGATATTTACGAACTGGGAGGGGAGTTCTTCCGCTGGGAAATAGCCACCGCCATC
>JAQYVK010000221.1 GCA_030145585.1 Desulfatiglandales bacterium
TGACGGGTTTGAGGTATTACGCCACAGTCTCTGAAGGGGAGGGTTTGGGAGGGGGTGATACTGAATTCATAATGCAATTTGATTCTGGGACACGACACTAAATGAGGTTTCAAGGTCTCCTTTCGATTTCAAGGTTTAAAACCATTTCTATATGTCGTCTATAGATTTTTCTATCTTGGACAATCTGTCCTTTATGATGAGGACTTCGTCGGTTAAATCCTCGAGACTATTCTCACGAGCTTTTTGTTCAAGGTTTTTTGCAACAGAAAAAATATCCATAAACCCAAGATTGGCAGATGCCCCTTTTATGGAATGAACCGCATCGGCTGCCCGTTTCGCATCACCTTCGACAACGGCCTGTTGTAGCTTGTCTATATCAGATTCACTTGTCTCTATGAAAATCACCAGCAGTTCACGGATTTCGTCCTGCTCCAGCCCCAGTTCCAGTCCCAATTCTTTAAGATTCATAATACCTCAATTTTCAAACCCATTTATCAACGGTCTCAACGAGAAGCGCCTTTTTAATAGGTTTCGTGATAAAGTCATCCAACCCTGCATCAAGACACTTTTTCCGATCTTCTTCCATAGCGTTCGCGGTCATCGCAACGATAGGGATCTTTAGTCCGGCCTTGGAACTCCCCATGGCTTTTTCCCCTGGAACTTCCCTAAGCCTTTCCCACTTTCGAATTTCCATTGTCGCTTGTAATCCGTCCATCACAGGCATCTGAATATCCATAAAAATCAGATTGTATTTGTCGGGTGTCTGGGTGTATTTCTCCACCGCTACCTTCCCGTCGCCGGCCAATTCGACCTCGTACCCGGCCTTTGTAAGCATCAGCTTGGCCAATTTCTGGTTAACGGGATTATCCTCTACCAACAGGATTTTCACAGGGTGCCTCTTCTGTTCCTCCACTGCATTTTGAGTCACAATCCCTGCTTCGAACCCCTTTGTTCTCCCTCCTCTGCTTTCTTCACTTTCTCCAAGTAGCCGTACCACCATTTCCTGAAGTTTATCCCTTCGAATAGGCTTAGGTAAGAATCCATTAAAGCCAGCTTTCGCACTTCTCCGGGGGCCCCCTTCCTTCGATGCTGAAATGGCGAGCAAGGGAAGATTTTGCACCTGAGATACCTGCTTTAGGGTTTCCGCCTCCATATTCCGAATCGCCTCCGCCAACTCGTACCCACTCAAATCCGACAGGTGGATATCCGCTATGCAAATATCAAAGGGCGTTCCACCATTCAGGGCGTTTTTAAGGGCGGGTATGACATCCTCCCCATTAAATAGGGACATGACGATCATACCAGCCGATTCAAGGATGTGATTTAATAATTCCAGGCTATTCTGGTTATCATCGACGACGAGAACCCTTTTCCCTGAGAGGGAGATAGATTCAACACTATGATCCCGTTTAAACATTGATTTTTCAAACCAGGCGGTGAAGTGAAAAATACTTCCGGGAGCAGCCGGCTCTTCACTTTTCCTTTGAAGCGGGGCAGGACTTTCTGCCCGGACTTCCCCGTCCATAAGTTCGGCAATATTTTTACATATGGATAAACCGAGTCCGGTTCCTCCATATTTCCGAGTTGTGGAGCCGTCGGCCTGTTTGAACGCATCAAAGATGGCGGCCAATTTTTCCTTAGGGATTCCGACACCCGTATCGCGCACCGTGACATGAAGCATGATTCGACCATCCCGCCGATCTTCTACATCGATGGCGAGCTCTATCTCTCCAGATTCAGTAAATTTAACCGCATTTACCACCAAGTTTAGCAATACTTGCCGAAATCGTCCCGGATCTCCTTTGACATGTGAAGCGAGTTTATCGCCAACGCGGCAGAGCAACTCAACAGGCTTTTCCCTTATTCTGGGTCGAACGATGTCACAGACTTCGAAGGCGATAATTTCAGGATCAAAATCGATACATTCAAGATTTAAGTGACCTGCCTCGATTTTAGAGAAATCAAGGATGTCGTTAATCAGAGAGAGAAGGGCCTCACCGCTTCGTTTCACGGTCATGGCATAATCCATTTGGTTATCGTTTAAGTCAGTATCCAGCAGAAGGTCGACAAATCCGATAACAGAGTTCAAGGGTGTGCGAATTTCATGGCTCATAGAAGCCAGGAATGCGCTTTTTGCCACATTGGCGGTCTCCGCTTGATGAGCCATCCGGTTGGCTCTATCGATGGCCTCTTCTAATTTGGTGTTGGTTTGTTGAAGTTCGGCCGTTTGACGGGCGACTTCCGACTTCAACGTCTGGGCATAGGCGTCTTGCTGTCTTTGGAGACGTTGGTGTTGGCGGAGATTGTCTTCCAGGATCTCCTGGTATTTGTTTTCTAAGACTCGAAATTTTCGATCGAGCTGGTTTTTCTGGATTTCTCGGAACTTCTGATCATTAAGAAGGGTTGATTGTGCAAAGAATAGTTCAGTGTGCAATTTGATCAGGGGGGCGTGGTCTTTAGGGGCGGCAGGACCGGCAACCTGGTCGGCCGAAGAAAAGATTAAATCCGCATTCAATGGCTCAACGGGCATTCTACAGACGAGGCTGTCGTCTTTGAGTTTAAAATGGGTCGACGCCTCATCCTGTTGAATGTGCAGGGGCAGGGCATCCCGTATTTCACGGACGCGTGAGGATTCGTCTCCTAAAAAAAAAATCTTCCCATTCTTCATAAGAAGTTGAAAACGCCATTCAGGGAGACGTTCTTCAAGAAACTTGAGA
>JAQYVK010000222.1 GCA_030145585.1 Desulfatiglandales bacterium
AACTCCATGAGGCTGGTTCGCCCCTTGTAACCCGTATTGGCGCAATTGGGGCAACCTGCGGGGCGGTAAAAGACCAAATCATCATTATAGGGATATCCCAGTGCATCAAAATTACCTTCGTAGGCCCTCACCAAGGTGTCATATTGATCCTTGCTTGGATGATATTTCTCCTTGCAATCCTTGCAAAGGGTTCTCACCAATCTCTGGGCCAACACGCCTAAAAGCGCATCCGCAAAATTGAAGGGGTCCATTCCCATGTCCAGGAGCCGGGTTATGGTCTCCGGGGCGCTATTGGTATGAAGGGTGCTAAAAACCAAATGGCCGGTGAGAGATGCTTCTATACCGGTGGATACGGTCTCATGGTCACGCATTTCACCCACCATGATGACATCCGGATCCGCTCGTAAAAAAGAGCGCATGGCGGTTGCAAAGTCAAAGCCAATTTTGGGATGCACCTGGACCTGGCGAAGGCCGTCTTGAGTGATCTCTACAGGATCCTCTGCCGTCCATATTTTAGTTTCAGGTTTATTGATATGATGCAGAGCGGCGTGGAGTGTGGTCGTTTTTCCGCTTCCGGTAGGTCCCACCACCAGGACGATGCCGTAAGGTTTCGAGATCATATCGATAAAGGAATGATGATTTCTTTCGTTCATGCCCATTTTTTCAAGGGGTATAGGATCCCCGGCGGCCAGGAGACGTAAAACCACATCTTCCGTCCCTCCTGCAGTGGGAATAGAGGCGACACGGAGTTCGATGTCCAGGGGTGCAAATCGCTTGAACTTGATTTTTCCATCTTGTGGAAGGCGTCTTTCCGCAATATCTAAGTCCGCCATGATCTTTAATCGTGAGATAATTGCCCGTTTGAAGGTATAAGGGATCGTCTGGTAGACCTGACATGCGCCGTCAATTCTAAACCGAATCGCGGCATTTGCCTTGCCCGGTCGCGGCTCAACATGTATATCGGAAGCGCCTCGATTGAAGGCATCAATAATCATTTTATTGACAAGTTGAACTATGGCGCCATCCTCTTCGGTGACCCTTTCAATATCATCCTCAACATCGTCTGCCGGTCCCTCCAGTTGTCCGAGAATGTCTTCGATGCTTCCGGAGTCCTTCATCATGTCCGATCGCTGTACATCAAAGAACAAATCAATCATCTTGAAGATGTCGTCTCTCAAGGCGGTGCAATATTCGAATCTCCTTCCCGGAATCAGCCGGCCAATAGCATCCCTTGCCGGCAGAAAATCGGGGTTTTCCATGGCCACGACCACTTTCTCGCGTTCCTGGGAAATGGGTACAAAGACATTTTTTTTAAGAAAGCTCACCCTTAGGCCTTTTAGGAGCTGTCCGGGGATCACCATTTTATCGTCATATGGAATAAACCGGGTCTTATAATAAAATGCGAGGGATTGACCAATATCCGGCTTCGACACGTTGAAAGCGGACATAAGAACAGCTTCCACCGGTTTTTTTTCATTCCGTGCGGCGGACATGGCCTGTTCTAGGTTCTTATTGGTGATGATGTTGTTGGAAATCAGGTAATCGAATTTGGCAGGCTTCTTCTTCTGAACGACTTTCTGGTTCTTAAAAAAGGCCACGCCCAGGACCTTTGTAATCTCCATGGCGGAAGATTGATCTTCCAGGCTAAAACTGTTCCCGCTCTTTTTGTTGATGAGCTGGAGGACGCCAAGAAGGTATTTATTGTAGGAAACCGGGGCCGCCAGCATCTGTTTGGTTTTATAGCCTGTCTTCAGGTCCCAGCTTTTGTCGAATTTCAGTTCAGGGCTTAATCTCTTGAGCTCTTTGTTGCTGTATGCATCGACAATATTGACCATCTTGCCTGAGGCTGCACAATAACCGGCAATACTCGCATTATCGACCGGTACCCGTATCTCGTTGACTTCATCTCCGGTCATAAACCTTGATACAACCTGCTTCTTTACGCCATCTACCACATAAATAGTAATTCTGTCGGCATCAAAGACACTTAAGATTTCCTTTTGAAGGTTGAGAAGGATGTCATTTGTATCCTTGGCTGAATGGATCTTATTGGTTATGTTGTTGAGCTTTTTCTGAAACTTCAGCTGCTCTTCAAGAGATCTCCCTTTTGAATTTGCTCGGTTTTTTTGTCTTACGATAGCTGCCATAGATTGGACTCAAACCCCACGGTCCTTAAGACTTAATACAACGAACTCTCCCTGCAATCTGCAGGCTGTCATATCCGCGCTGCAAACAACGGGGAATTCAAACTTAATCTTGACTTATCTTACCTATTTTACAGGTTTTTTCAAAATTTGCAACCTATTTCCTTGATTCTACAAGCCCCAGATTCACCAAAGATGCAAATTGGATGCCTGAAATCCCTCTCCCAGAGACAATTTAGCTTTATTATTTTTTTGGTGAAAAGTGAACGGGAAACAACCCCCAATGGTTTGATTGGTTGTATTAGTTTGATTCGTTTTAACCAATTAAACCAACGAAACTAATTGAACAAATTAAACGCTAAGCGCTTAGCCCTCTGCCTTTTGACCCTCCCTTTTAACTCTTCGACTCTTAACCTCTTAGACTTTAGACTTTTTTATCGTCTCTTCATGCAAAATGCATGGTTTCATTTGCCAAAACCAATGGGATACACTATCATCCTTGGATCTCAAAATATGTCGCGCCCTCCCCTTCATTTTCATTCTCCCATTCTCAGCAAATGGAGATATTTCCATTTACTGCGGATAAAAGATATCCCCCTGCCCAGAGGAGGACGCTGATAAAAGTGAAAGGATTCAGAACCTTTTAGACATGCTTATTGACAGCCACACCCATTTGGATATGAAAGATTTTGACAAAGATCGAAGTCAAGTCATTGAGAGGGCTATGAAAGCAGGCATAACCCATATAATCACTATCGGCACCGATCTTACCAGCTCGGTGAAGGCGCTTCAATTGGCGAACGGGTATGATTTTATATTCTCTTCCATTGGTTACCACCCGCACAACGCGGAAAATATAGACCCAAGCACCTTAAAAGAACTGAGTGGGATGGCCGCTGAATCAAAAATTGTGGCCTGGGGGGAGATTGGACTCGATTTTTACCGGCACCTCTCTCCAACTGAAAAACAGATTGAGGCCTTCGAGCAACAACTCGATTTGGCCAATCATTTCGACCTTCCAGTGATCATACATAATCGAGAGGCGGATAAGGACTTATTAGAAATCCTTAAAAAGAGAGGGGATAGCAAATACCGGGGCGTCATTCATTGTTTTTCAGGTGACTATGATCTCGCTATGACCTTCATTCAAATGGGGTTTTACATCTCCATCCCTGGTACCGTCACCTATAAAAATGCTTTCAGGGTGCAGGATGTCGCTTCGAGGTTACCCCTTGATCGGATGCTTTTGGAAACGGATGCCCCTTTTCTCACACCCGTTCCTAAAAGAGGGAGACGGAATGAGCCTCTCTTCGTGACCTACACCGCAAAAAAAATCGCCAATTTGAGAAAAACGGATTTCCATGAGATCGCTCGCCGGACCTCGGAAAACACTAAAAAGCTTTTCAGACTCCCGGACGTACCATGAATTTTTCTACGATCAGCAAGGATTTCCCCCTTATTCTCGCCTCTTCATCCCCCAGGCGAAAAGAACTTCTTGGCCAGATCGGCATTCCTTTCCGCCCCCGGTCCAGCAATATAGATGAGAACATGAGCACTGCCACGTCACCTATCAGTCCCCGTGTGCTTGCTGTAAAAAAGGCGAAAGCGGTTTATTCTGAAGGTCACAAAAATTGGGTATTGGGGGCGGACACCGTCGTGGTGCTTGGAAAAACCCTCATAGGAAAACCAAAGGACTTCGAAGAAGCTAAAGCCACACTCTCAACACTCAGCGGAAAAGAACACAAAGTCATTACGGGATTCTGTCTTTTAGATCCTACGGGTGAAAAAGCACATACTGAAGAAATCACAACCTTTGTCAAAGTAAAAAAAATGACCGAACAAGAGATCAGGGCATATATTGCCACTGGTGAGCCTTTCGGGAAGGCGGGTAGTTACGCGATCCAGGGAATTGGCGCTTTCATGGTAGAATCCATCACCGGCTCCTATTCCAATGTAGTGGGACTTCCTCTCTGTGCCCTCATCAAGGCCCTTCGCCGTATCGGTGCACTGGATGCCTTCCCAATGCGGCCCACCGCGCAAAGCGTGAACGGTAAACGGTAAACAGTAAACAGTGAAGGGAAGGTTGAAGGTTAAAAAACGAGGTCGAGGCCGGCGTCTCCGTCCCATCACTGTTGAGAGGGCTATGCCGCGTCAAGGAGTCTAAGAGTCGAAAGACTTTCTTCTCCGTTTCTCCGTTTCTCCGTTTCTCCGTTTCCCCGTTTCTCCGCTTCGCTTCGCGCTACCTGTCCGCCATAGCTTCAGCGACGGCGGATGCGCTCTGCTCTCCGCAGTTTTCAGTTTTCGGTTCACCGTTTACTGCTCACCGCTTACCAGTTGTTCGACCATTCGAGGGATGATTTTGTTTAGTCCCGTTTCCACGATCATTTTTGATCTATCCGGACTGTCCGCAATGGCATAATTCCTAAATTCGGGCGCGTTCCCGGATGGCCTAAAATGGGAGATATCACCATTAGAGAAAAAAATCCTAACACCGTCGATGTAGTTTAACCCGGAGATATCGGTAAAGCCTTCCTCTGCCGCAAAAAAAATCTCGAGTTGCTCTCTGACCCTGTGGAACTCACTCTCTGGGCCATATACCGTCTCATTGCCATCCAGATAACCCACAACGGCACTTCCATCCACGGCAAAATCCACTTGTATCACATCTGTCACGTCCTCAGGAGACATGGACGCAATGACCGCCTTTCCATTTTCAGCAGGAAACTGCTTCAATCTGTCGGCATGGGTATACCGCTTGGGAAGTTGACTGACGAGATGTGAGATGGTGACCCCTTGTTTTTCCGCCATCCGAAGAACAGAAATAAGCGGCAGCATAGGGTCTCGAGTCGGAAGGGCCTTTAAAGTTTCCCCTTTTATCTTTATGTCGTTTCCTGTCAGAAACCCGCCATTGGATTCCCATGAAAAGACATTCCATACGGGATACTTCGTCTTTGGATGTTTTTCTAAAGATTCCATCATAGCGGCCACAACATAGGGTGACCCTATCTTTGTCTGGGTGACCTCCACATTATCTTCTTTAAGTACTTTTATGACGGCGTCATTGGCACTGATAGGTACCGCAACGGCACTGATCTCAACTCCCAACTCCTTTAGGGCGAGTACGGCCAACAAACCCAGGATATCCCCTGTGATATATCCGATTTCCCTTGTCGACCTCCCCCCTCGATAGAGGCGGTATACCAGAAGGGGCCGATCGGAATCCCCATCCATGGTACAACCCACGTCGAGATCTTTTTCATTCATCACTTTCTCAAAAATGGAAAGGGTCCTGTTTGAAACGCTCTCCGTATCCACAGCAACAAACTCACGGCTCCTGAGTGCGGCAGTCTCGGTTTTTCTGTGTCCCTTTTCGTCCAGAAATTCAATTGTAATTTCCTCAGCAGGAGCAACGACTTTTGCCCCCAATGCCTCAAATAAATCTTTTGCAAGATCTCTCGCTACAGTTGAGTGTTCATAGAAAAAAAGTTTTGTTTTGGATAAGGGCCGTTTCCTTTCAAAGATTTTTTTGTATCGATCAGCATACGCCTTCATGCATGCGTCCGAGGCCTCCTTTTCTTGAACCAACAAACCCGCCTTTTCCGCCTCTCCCCCCTTGAACATGCCGTTGTCTTGATCAAAAAGGGAATCTTCTGAAGGGTTTTCATAGACCATTTCCCTCTCTTCGGCGACACAGGTCAATATACCATCCTCATCCGTCTTCAGGATTTCGCCCCCTATTTTCGTAAATTTTATGCCGTTTCTCCCTGCCGGGATGTGACTCCCCGTGACCATGATGCTGGGAATCTTACTTTGCATAGCATAATAGGTCAGCGCAGGTGTCGATGTTAACCCCTGGTTATCTACTTTCCCTTCCTTATCCCTGACAGCGGCTGCAACAGCCCTTTTTATTCTAGGGGTGCTCTGACGGCGGTCCCCACCGAGGGCAACGACAGTCCCTTTATTAAATTCACCAATCCTGTTTAAGTACCCTAAAAAACCCCTTGTGTTGATGTAGCATTCCATATCGGTCATATTTTGAACTGTGTCCCGGAGACCACTCGTTCCGAATCGCAACGTCTTGAACTTCTCTAAAGGGATACCCATTTCGACCTCCTATTGCCCCGTCCCACAAGTCCTTCAACTTGAAAGAACAATATAACATGATGCAAAATGTCAAGCAGCTAATCTATTTAATAAGGACGGGGAAGCACGAAATACGAATAACGAAATACGAAACAAACCATAATGACCAAAATACTAATAACCAAAACACACGGTTACCCTTGCTGTCAGACCAAATTACGTTTTGAATTTTGAAAATTCGGATTTTGAATATTGTTTCGGCCCGCCCTGGCGCGACGGCTGCCATATGAGACAATCGTCATTGTAGAGCTGAATAATTGCATCGTTCAAAATTAGAGACGTGTAATCCTGGTCTGGGCCAGGGATTTCGAATTTCCCGTCACTACAAAGTGGGTTAAATATATCAAATAGTACGACACTTCATCTTGCCATTAATAAGAGCAGAATTTATGAAACGGGGTACTATCCTAACCTTCTCTGCCGGGTGATCTCGGAAAGGATGACCCCGCTTGCGATAGATATGTTTAAGGAATCCACATGCCCGGCAGCTGGAATGCTGACCAATTGATGGCACCGTTCTCTGACGGCACGGCTTAATCCTTTATCTTCACTTCCCAAGACTAGAACCAGATCTCTTTTCCAGTCAAACCGATAGATGGACTCCGGGCTTTCTCCGGTCGCACCAATAATCCAGAATCCTTTTTTGCTTAAAACATCCAGTGTCCTGCCAAGGTTCACAACCCGGGTCACCGGTAAATGTACTGAAGAGCCTGCGGATCTTTTTAGCACTCTTTCCGTAACCCTTGCGGAACGGTTCTTGGGCAAAACGAGTCCATCAGCTTTAAAAAATGCAGCCGCCCGGATCAATGCACCGAGATTTCCTTCGTCCGTAATGTGATCAGCTACAACGATCAGGGCTTGGTTTAAAGCATTTAAGGAGGTACGAATAATTTGATTCAGATCTACGTAATCAAAGCTTTGGGCAAACGCAATAATACCCTGATGGGCCACGTCGGGTAGGAGGTGATCCAACTGAATGCTCTTCTTAAAGGAAACAGGAATGCTTCCAATCTTTGCCAACTGCTGGATCTCTTCTATTCTGTGGTCCTTTCTGCCTTCCTTTATCCAAATTTCACTGATTTTGATAGTGCCACTCTGTATGGCTTCTCGCGTCGCCTGTAGACCTGGAATCAACTGTTTTTCGCTCATTGGAACACCCTGCAGCACCTAAAATTGTTCTATTTGTTCGTTAGTTTTATTAGTTCAAACCAACCAAACCAATCGAACCAATGAAGCTAATGAAAGTGAGTCTCCTCCCGCAGAGCGGGAGGCCTCAGGAAGACCCCTCGAAGGGCTCTGAAAACAATACGATTATCAAGATTACTAATCCATATCAAGGACGCCGCTGTTAAAACGAAAAGAATAGGAACGTCGAACTCGCCAGAGGTTTACCCGCCTTCGGAGGGCGAGCAAGCACTTGTCAGCCTCCGGCTGATCCAACGTCCAACGTCGAATTTTGAATAAGGCATGCTAAAATTATTTATAAAATGACCGAGCGACACGCGTCGCAAGCGCCTGCGCTGCGCGAGCGAGTTCATCATTCGATGTTCAATGTTCAATGTTCGATGTTCGACGTTCAAAAAATGCTTTAATCTGCCGCTAACGGGTATTTTTTTTCTCGCCGGGACGGGTGAACCTTTCCGGGTCCACCGCTAGAAGCGGTGGGTTTAGATCAAACTAAACCCTGATACAGGCCACCTCATGCTCAGCTCCCACCGTCTTGAGGGGTGGGACAGCCTGGCTACACTCCGGAATGACCCTGGAACAGCGGGGATGGAAACTACAGCCGGGTGGCGGGTCCAGGGGGGTGGGCACTTCGCCTTGCAGGATAATGCGCTCACGGGTTTCTTCGATAAATGGGTCGGCTATGGGTACCGCTGAAAGAAGGGCTTGGGTATAGGGGTGCTGTGGGTCATCATAAAGGGTTTGGGAATCCGTGACCTCCACGATGCGGCCCAGGTACATTACCGCAACCCGATCGCTTATATGTCGAACGACCGAAAGGTCGTGGGCGATGAATAGATAAGATAGGCCTTTTAGTCCCTCCTGAAGCTCCTCTAAAAGGTTGATGACCTGTGCTTGTATGGACACATCCAAGGCTGAAATGGGTTCGTCACAGATGACCAGGGACGGCTCGCAGGCAAGGGCGCGGGCCACACCGATACGTTGCCTTTGACCGCCACTGAACTCATGAGGAAAGCGATCCGACATGCTGGGGTCCAACCCGACAATGCGGAACAACTCATCGACTCGGTCTCTGTACTCAATCGGGCTCTCGACCATATCGTGAATCTTAAGGGGCTCACCTACGATGCTGCCTGCGCTCTGACGGGGGTCTAGCGAACTGTAAGGGTCCTGAAAGATAAGGGCCATTTTTCTACGGACCTCTCTGATCCCTTTCTCCGGAAGGGGGATAATATCCTCACCCTCAAAAAAAATCTGCCCATCATTGGGCTGGTACAGTCTGAGAACGCAGCGACCAATCGTCGTCTTTCCACAACCGCTTTCGCCGACAAGACCCAGGGTTTCACCCCTTTTCACCTTGAAGGTGACCCCGTCAACGGCTTTTACGTCCGCGACCTTTTTCCTTAAAAGCCCCCGGGTGACCGGGAAATACATTTTCAAGTCTCTGACGTCCAAGATATGTTCATTTAGCTGTGTGTTCACCCGTCATCTCCTATTCATTAAAGCAACCGACATAGTGTTCATTGCCGAGGTGTGTGAGCGGTGGCCAGGGCTCTTTAAGACACTTTTCGGATTTATAAGAACATCTGGGGCTGAATGCACAGGTGGGTTGCATGTTGATCAGGTTCGGCGGCAAACCCACAATGGGGACAAGCTTTCTGCCCCTCTCCTCATCGAGTCTAGGGATGCATTTCAGCAACCCTATGGTGTATGGATGGCGAGGGTCGGCGAATATATCCTTAGTCGTCCCGGCCTCGACTATCCGCCCTGCATACATAATATAGATCCTCTGCGCATACCGGGCTACGACCCCCAAATTGTGAGTCACGATAACCAACGAGGCATGATACTGCTCGACCATATCTTTCATGAGTTCCAAGAGCTGTGCTTGGGTCGTCACATCCAGAGCTGTCGTCGGTTCATCCGCTATGAGGATCTTTGGGTTACACGACAGGCCCATGGCGATCATCACCCTCTGCCGCATACCGCCACTGAAATGGTGAGGATAATCATCAATACGGCTTTCCGCACTGGGGATACCGACATCCCTGAGCGCCTCGATGGCCTTTTCTCTCGAGGCTGACTTGTTTAGACCCATGTGAAGCTCAAGGGTCTCGGTCAATTGCCGGCCAATGGTGAGTACCGGGTTGAGGGACGTCATAGGTTCCTGGAATATCATAGCGATCTTGGCGCCTCGGATGGATCGCATTTCAGGACCGTTCGCCTCGAGTTCGAGCAGATTCTGACCATCGAAGATGATCTCGCCACCGACGATTTTACCCGGCGTAGATACTAACTGCATCACAGAGAGCTGGCTGACTGATTTACCACAACCGCTCTCCCCCACCAGTCCAACAATTTCCTGTTCATCGATGTGATAGGAAACGCCGTCAACGGCCTTGACGAGCCCACCTTCCGTGAAAAACTGAGTCTCTAGATTATTGACCTGCAATATTTCCGGCATGTTCTGTTCCTTTTCCGTCAGTTGGGGTAACCAAATGGTAAAGGGTAGTCTAAGGGGCTAGGAATGCTATATTTAGTGCGTGAGTATAGGGATTTTCCTAAAGGCTGTCAACAGAAACCCCTGATATTTAATTTCAATTGCAAAAATCCCCATTAAGATGGGCTTTGCATCTCGCAGGGCAAGCTAATGTCAATTTCACTCTGTTTCCTTTACCGTATACCTTACACCGTAAACCTTGAACCTTTGGGTTATACGGAACTTCGCTCCTTTACCGAGGGAAAGATGGACCTGTCTGTATGGGGAATAAACCGTGCGGCACTGAAGAGATTCATGAAGTCCTGATTCACATTGAGCTCTATATATGTCACCCGATCACGGATCCTGTATATTTCATCCCGGGCTTCCCTAGATAGAAGGGCAAGTTCTGCTCCAGACAAGGATGTATTACCCACAGGCTGATAGGTCTCCAGGGGAAGATCCGGCAGCATCCCAATGGTAATGGCGGATTTAGGGTCTATAACAGACCCAAAGGTCCCGGAAATATAGAAGTGCCTGATATCCTTCATAGATAGGTGAATCATTTGCGTGATTGTGGTCAGAATCGTATACATGGCCGCTTTTGAGCGTAATAATGCATCGATATCGGACTGGCTTATGGTCAGGTCATTTCCGTCGGCAGAATCCTCAGACGCAACCACGACGAGGTGGCTCATGCCCTCAATCGACCTTAGTCGTTTTCCACACCTGCCCTCCACAAACCGACCCCTCATATCGATCATTCCGGCCAGGAACAGTTGGGCCACCAGGTCGATCAGGCCTGATCCACAAATGCCCAGAGGGGGGGTGTTCCCAATGGTCCTTATCCTGAATGTATCCGACCGGGGCTCGATGACGATTCTATCTATGACACCGGGGCCTGCCATCATACCCATACTCGCAACCCCACCTTCCAGAGCCGGACCTGCAGCCCCGGCACAGGCCATAAGCCACTCCCTGTTTCCCAGGGCGACCTCGGCATTGGTACCTACATCGATCAGTATGGAAACATCTTCCTGGTCTGCAATCTCTTGAGCAAGGATACCGGCGATCAGGTCACCGCCGAAATAACTTCCCACGTTTGGAAAAATCAGAACCGGGGCCTTTGGGTGAATGTCCAAGCCCAGTTTTTTGGCTTCAATTAAAGCCGGTTTATTGATGACGGGGATATAAGGTTCACGGCATAGCCCATATGGATCCAGACCGAGCAAGAAATGTGTCATGGTTGTATTTCCGGCCACAGACATCCCCACAATTTTCCCTATGTCGATATCCCGTTTTTCCGACAAAAACTTAATGTTCTCGTTGATCCCTGTCAAAAGGAGAGACCGGCATTTTTCCAATCCCCCCTCCTCATTTGCGAAATGGATTCGGGTGAGAATATCCGGACCGATTTCAATCTGAGGATTAATAAAGGAGATTTCATCCACTTTCCGCCGATTGTTGAGATCGACGAGTCGTACCACAATTGTTGCACTGCCCAAGTCCACGGCAAGACCGTATAATGCCCCTCCTGTTTCAGGTGGTAAAATGTCCATCACCCGCCAGTCTCTACGATCTTTGTAAAGGACAGCCTGCATGTCATATCCGTGCCGCCTCAGAAAGGAAGGGATTTCCTGAATGAGAGAAAAGTCCATCAGGACTGTCTCACCTTCGAGTTCCCTTTCCAGGGCCGTTATTATTCGGTCCACATCGGCAGTATTGTCCTTCAGGCTTGGGGGCTTTATTTCAGGGCGAACTGCCCTTATCCAACTATCTCTATTAGAACCCTGCTCCATCTCCAACTCCTTTGTAAACCACCACCCTTAGAAAAGGTGTCTTGTTTGGGACCCTAAAGGGTCCTTTATATTTCTCACAGAGCGCACAGCCTCCGGCCCGTGGGGCCTACGCCCCGGAGGGAGAACACAGAGTCTAATTGTTCTGAATTCCTGAGAGTCGTTAGACCTTGAGGCTCTCGAGAAGGGGTATTCAGATCAATGTGCTATGCCGCTACCGCGAGAGCTCAAATTGATTTTGAATGTTAATTGGGACTGGATTGACCATATGTCCCGAAAAGGACTGATGGTTAGTCTGATTCGTCCCCTCAACGAATCAGACTAAAATGAATATATTCTCTGTGTGCTCGAGCAAAGCGGGCGAGAGATCTTAACCCACTCCTCCTTCGATCGACTTTCGCTCTATTGAGATAAAATAGAATGAAGAGGACAAAAAATCAAGAGCACGGACGTTACTATTCTCCTATCAAGAAATGAGCTACTCAACCGCTTCATTCTCACAAACCCACCACCAATTTGCTTATAAAGAATAAAATTGACGACTTATGAAGTAATCCTGATCACCATCAAGGTATTATGAAAGAAGGGTCCAAGGTATATGGTGTACGGTTCACGGAACACTTGATTGTAAGTTTTTAAGACCTTAAACCTTATTCCTTACACCCTATACCGTTTAGTTAACTATACCTTGATGGTGATCAGGGTCCTCAAATTCCATTGACAGGGTATATAGGAAGACAGATAATAAGCGGTTCTTATTCATATAGATACTGAAATTCCCTAAGCTGTCTGCGAGTCGGCTTAGAGCTGGTTGATTGATAAAAGGGGGGTAGAAGAGGTGGACGGTGTTCCTTTAATAGGCATTACCATGGGCGATCCTTCCGGAATCGGTCCTGAGATAATCGTCAAGGCACTCTCAGATCAGGGCCTCTACAAAAGCTGTCTTCCGGTGGTTTTGGGAGATCCGGGAGCACTCGCCCTGCTTCTGAAAGGGAAGGATACACCATCTGTCAACACCGTGTCACACCCCTCGGAAGCAAAAGGGAGACCGGGACAAATCGACCTCATGGCCATTTCCCAGCTCAAGGAAGATCGGATGATTCCCGGAAGGCCCACGACCGAGGGTGGAAAGGCCATGGTGGCATACATTCTAAAAGCTGTGGAAATGCTCCAGCAAGAGGAGTTGTCTGCCATGGTGACTTGCCCTATCAGCAAGGCCTTGATGCAGGAGGCCGGATACACTTTTGAAGGGCATACTGAACTGCTCGCCCATCTAACGGGGTGCCGGGATTATATCATGATGCTGGCCGGTGACAGGCTTCGTGTGGCGCTTGTCACCATCCATTGCGCTCTTAAGGATGTCCCGGCCAATGTGGATGAAGAAAAAATCTACAAGACCATTAATATAACCTCAAACGCCCTCCGGGAAGATTTTGGCCTTGAGAATCCGAGGATCGCTTTAGCGGCCCTGAATCCCCATGCCGGGGAATCCGGCCTTTTTGGTTCGGAAGAAACCGCCTTTATCGAGCCTGCTATCAAAAGGGCTCAGGAAGAAGGCTATCTTGTGGAAGGGCCGTTTCCAGCCGATACCCTGTTTCATAGGGCTGCCGGTGGTCAATTCGATGTGGTCATAGCCATGTATCATGATCAGGGTCTGATTCCATTGAAGCTGCTCCACTTTTCCGATGCGGTCAACGTCACACTGGGACTGCCCATTATCAGGACCTCCGTGGACCATGGAACAGCCTACGAGATAGCCGGAAAAGGGGTAGCGGACCCATCCAGTCTCAAGGCCGCAATCAGGACGGCCGTCACCATGGCCGCCAACAGAGCAAAGAGGTAAAAATTCTAACCTAGGAAGACGAGTTCATATTTGCTTGCTAAAAGTGGACCGCCAATAGGAACAATTGGCTTTTTAATGTCAAATGCCAAAGACCAAATGTTAAATGAATGTCAAATGACAAAAACCAAACAATTAATCACGAAAGCACGAAATTTCGAAAGCACGAAATAGGTATTTTTTTTGGACGCAGATTAACCCGCCGTCGCTAAAGCCACAGCTATGGCGTGGCAGGCAGGATCCACCAGATATAAGTAACAGCAAGCAGTGACGAAAGTATTGTTTAGCATATAGGGAGTAGGCCTCAAAAGAATATTGAACTTGTTCATTATTTCTTCAAAGGCCTACTCTCTATGTTCAAGATTCTTAATCTTGAACTCCCGCAACGCGGGAATGTTAAACAATCCTACTGAGTTCTGTCTTCTGTCTCCTACTCTTAGATTTTAGTGTCAATCAGTGTAGATGAGTGGTTAAATTCTTTAGTCTCCATGAGATCAGCGCAATCAGCGTCCAATTATTCTTTTTTCGCCTGCCCGCCTTAGCCGGCCCACCGCTGGTGGGCATGCGGCGACGGGTGTTTTCCTGATTTCGCACTTTCGTGATAATTTACTTGTTTTTCTTGCTGTTCAATGATTACTGTTCACTTTCTTTTAGGACATTGGGATTTTTAATTTGATTTGTAATTTATATTTTGACATCTTGCCCGCCGTTACTGTGGCAGGTTGTCATTTTAAGAACGGCTGATGAATGAACGATGACATCATTAAAATAAGGGGAGCCCGAGAGCACAACCTCAGGAATATCTCTTTGAATATTCCGAGGTACCAATTCGTTGTTATTACAGGCCTGTCCGGGTCGGGCAAGTCGTCCCTGGCTTTTGACACCATCTATGCCGAAGGACAAAGGCGTTATGTAGAATCCCTCTCCGCATATGCCCGCCAGTTTCTGGAGCAAATGGACAAACCGGATGTGGATACCATTGAAGGGCTTTCTCCCGCTATTGCCATCCAACAGCGGGCCTCTAGTCGCAATCCCAGATCCACCGTGGGGACGGTTACGGAAATATACGATTACCTGAGACTCCTCTTTGCCAGGATCGGCCACCCCCATTGCCCAAACTGTGGCATGGAGATTTCTTCCCAGACCACGCAACAGATTGTGGATCAGATCATGAAAATTGACGAAGGAACGCGGGTGCAAATCCTGGCCCCCCTGATAGATGGGAAAAAAGGGGAACATGCTCAGCTTATCCGACGCCTTAGAAGAGATGGATTCACCAGGGTCAAGGTGGACGGGAAGATCAGAATGCTCGATGAGGATATTCAACTAAACAAAAATAAAAAACATACGATTAGTGTGATCGTGGACCGTCTGGTTATCAATAAAAGCATGAAGAGGCGTCTTACTGATTCCATGGAACTGACCCTCAACATGGCTGAAGGTCAGGCCCTCCTGGATGTGGTCAACTCAGGTGAAACCCTCTTCAGCCAGAAAGCCGCCTGTATGCAATGTGGTATTAGTATTCCGGAACTGACACCTCAGATGTTCTCCTTCAACAACCCCCATGGTGCATGCGAGGAATGTGGCGGGCTCGCCACGAAAAGATATTTCGACCCTGACATGATTATTCCTGATCCTGACCTCTCCCTCAGGGAGGGGGCGATTGCCCCTTGGGCAAACCGTCATTCCGTTTACTTCCAACAGATGCTTGATTCTTTGTGCCAGCATTACAAAATAGACATCTATACCCCGTTTAAAGATCTATCCAAAAAAGTACAGAAAACCTTCCTTCATGGTTCAGAGGAAGAAGAAATCGATTTTTATTATGAGAGGGATAATCGACGCTACTCCTATAAACGCCCTTTTGAGGGCATCATACCCAATCTGGAGAGACGTTATCATGAAACGGATTCATACCAGGTCCGGTATGAAATCGAAAACTACATCACCATGAGGCCCTGCCCGACCTGTCACGGGGCTCGCCTAAAACCGATTAGCCTTGCCGTAAAAGTGGGGGGGAGGTCGATCCATGAAATTACTTCATTTTCCATAGAGAAGTCGCACGATTTTTTTAAAGACCTTCATATCGACAAACGGGAAAAGGATATCGCCAAAAGAATCATGAAAGAGTTAAAAGAGCGTCTCGGCTTTTTGAGGAGTGTGGGTCTTGATTACCTCTCCATTGACCGACCTTCCGCTACACTCTCAGGCGGCGAGGATCAGCGGATCAGGCTCGCCACACAGATCAGTTCGGGCCTCGCCGGCGTCCTCTACGTGCTGGATGAGCCAAGCATCGGCCTGCATCAAAGGGACAATCTTCTCCTCTTAAAAAATCTACAACATTTAAAACGCCTCGGAAACACGGTTTTGGTGGTTGAACATGATGCGGAGACCATTTTGTCTTCAGACTATGTCATAGACATGGGACCCGGGGCGGGCCTGAAGGGGGGCAAGGTTGTTTTTGACGGGACGCCGGAAAAGCTGATGAAGACCAAGGGTTCCCTCACGGGCCAATACCTTTCGGGAAAGCTGACGATCCCCGTTCCAAACGCCAGAAGGGGAAACAATGGGAAGAGTTTGATTATTGAGGGGGCGAGACAAAACAATCTGAAAGATATCTTGGTGGAGATCCCCCTCGGCACCCTGACCTGTGTGACAGGGGTTTCCGGTTCGGGAAAAAGCAGCCTGATAAACGGGACCCTCTTCCCGGCCCTGTCGCAAAAACTGTACCGATCCAAGATCAAATTGGGGAAGGTGAAATCCATTAAAGGCATCCACCAGATTGATAAAGTCATCAATATCGATCAAAGTCCCATTGGCAGAACCCCACGCTCTAATCCCGCTACCTACACGGGGGT
This sequence comes from Desulfatiglandales bacterium, assembly GCA_030145585.1. Lineage (GTDB taxonomy): Bacteria > Desulfobacterota > DSM-4660 > Desulfatiglandales > HGW-15 > JAQYVK01. The sequence continues at coordinate 16,446 of JAQYVK010000222.1, forward strand.
CTTTACATTCATTCGAGAACTGTTTTCACTACTCCCTGATGCCAAGATCAGGGGTTACAAACCGGGTCGGTTCAGTTTTAATGTGAGGGGCGGAAGATGTGAGGCTTGCAACGGGGATGGTATCATCAAAATTGAAATGCATTTTCTGCCGGATGTTTATGTCACCTGTGAAGCCTGTCATGGCCTTCGGTTCAATCGGGACACGTTGGAGGTCAAATATAAAGGAAATCATATTGCAGATGTGTTGGGGATGACCGTCAGCCAAGCCTTCACGTTCTTCGAAAACGTACCCAACATTAAAAAGAAGTTGAAAACCCTCTTGGATGTCGGACTCGGCTACATTCAACTGGGTCAGTCGGCGACAACCCTCTCCGGAGGGGAGGCACAACGGGTAAAACTATCGAGAGAATTGAGTAAAAGGGATACGGGCCGGACCCTCTATCTCCTCGATGAGCCCACGACCGGCCTACATTTTGACGACATCAAAAGACTTCTCGAAGTCCTCAATTATCTCGTGGAACTCAATAATACAGTTGTGGTCATCGAGCATAACCTGGATGTAATAAAAACGGCTGATTACATCATCGATCTGGGTCCTGAAGGGGGTGAAAAGGGGGGGTATCTGGTGGGAGCGGGAACGCCGGAAGCAATCGCTCAAATCAAAAAATCCTATACAGGAAAGTTCCTGAAAAAATACCTTTCATAGGTATTCAAATGGCAAATGTCAAAGCTTCCGCCTTCGCCTGCCCGCCCACAGCGGGCCAGCTATGGCACGACAGGCAAATATCAAATGAATGTCAAATGACAAATGCAAAAAAAAAGACGTTCCGCAGTCATTTAACCTACCACACCGCAGACCAGTGGATATCTGACGTCATGCCGGACTTGTAGCTGACTGTAGTGGCTTAATTTCTTACAGTCAGCATGATTCGGCATCCAGTCTAGATTTCCGGATTCCGACTTTTATCCTCCTTTGGAGGATTGGCCGGAATGACGACTCACCGCAAGCGCCAGGAAACTTAAAATCCTAAGTGGTTAAAATTAACAATATGCTAGCGGATTTTGACAAAGGAAAGAGGATAAATTACTGCCTATATCGGAAAGCATTTTGACATTGGGATTTTGGATTTTATTTGACATTTGGATTTTGTCATTTGCCTGTCCCGCCATAGCCTGCCCGCTATTGGTGAGCTGGCGAAGGCGGAAGCTTTACTCCATCATTTATTCAAAACCACTACCTTACCCACATGGCAATTTTGGACCATCAGATAGGCCGAAGTTTATGGCATACATTACAGATTGTCGAAAAAACAGGTTGTGAGAGGCTGACGGAATATGTCCAGTTGCAAGGCTTCCGAAATCCCGAGGAATGAGGCGTAATAAAAGAAAGGTGTAAGGTTTACGGTGTAGGGTCCATGTCAAAGTGTGAATTTTTCTCAAATCGGTATGACTTAAGGCCATTTACCTTACACCGTGTGCCGTGAACCGTTTTTTTATTTGTACGCCGCAGTGACGAGGGATGAGGGTAACACAGCAAATGGGCGTTTTCCGTCAGCCTCTCAACCGACTTTACTCAGATGATAGGCTAGATTATCAAGTCGAACCGTGAAGTCCACATTTTCCATCAAACAGCGCTCGGGCCGTCTCAGCTTAATGGGGGAAAAATTGAGAATGGCCTTAATCCCTACATCCACAAACCTATCCGCCACGGCCTGTGCTTGTGACGGCTTTGTTGCGATGACCCCCACCTCGATACCCAAAGACGGCGTCAACGGCTCGAGCTTTTCCAGGGGTTGAATAATTAACCCGGAGGTCAGGGGCTCCCCTATCCTTTCAGGATCCTGCTCGAAGGCGGCCACAAATCGATATCCCCTCTTCGAAAAATTCTCATGGCTCAACAGTGCCATTCCCATACCGCCCAAACCTACGATACCCAGTTTCCATTCCCGATCTGAAACCAGGATCTTTTTTATTTCCATCAACAGATCGTGGACACCATATCCGATACCACGAACCCCAAACTCTCCAAAATGAGAGAG